>URWM01000167.1 GCA_900551655.1 uncultured Collinsella sp. | reverse complement strand
CTTCGTCGGCAGCGTCAGATGTGTATAAGAGACAGGGCGGGAAGGGACAAAGGGACTGTCCCTTTGTCACATCTAGAGCAACGTGACACTAAAGGTGCGCTTGTCGGTAGCGCCCGGCGCCAGCGTAATGGTGTTGACCTTGTGCTCAAAGACGTCGTCCTCGGTGTCCATGGTGGTGTGACCGGTCCAAGGCTCGAGCGCCACAAACGGAGCATCGTTGGCGGCAGACCACACGCCAATGTACTTAAAGCCCTCAAAGTCGATCTTGACGCCGTGGCCCGACTTGCGGCCGCGCAGCGTGAGCGTGGAACCCGGGGTATCGGTGAACATGATGGCATCGTTATCGAAGCTGCGGTGCGTGATGGGCAGCACGTCCGAGTTATCGGGAGCCTTGTAACTACCCTCGAACGTCATAAGGCCATCAGGCGTGATGACGGGGGCCTCGTTAGTCCAAGCCTCGGTAAACGCCAGCTCGTAATCCTCGAATGCCTCGTCCTCGGCGCCGGGAGCCGGTACGTTAAACGCGGGGTGGCCGCCCACCGAGAACGGCAGGTCCACGTCGCCGGTGTTGGTGACGGCAAAGGTCTGGGTAAGTGTGGCGTCACCAGTCAGGGCATAGGTCATGTTGAGCTTAAAGTGGAACGGAAAGGCCTTGAGCGACTCGGGCGTGTCGGTGATCTCGTACGTTACCGAGGAGCCGTCCTCCGAAACCTCGACCAGCTTGTGCTCGACGATGCGCGCGAGTCCGTGGCGCGGCATATCGCAGGTGCCGGCTGCAGACGTTGCCGTGTTGTTGCGCAGCGAGCCCACAATGGGGAACAGGATGGGCGCATGCTTGCCCCAAAAGGCGGGGTCGCCCTGCCACAGATACTCGTTGCCGTTGAGGGCAAGGCTCGTGAGCTGGGCTCCCATGGAATCGATGGCCGCGGTGAGGCCGCCGCGCTTGATGGTGGTGACGGTGGACATGCTACTTCCTCCAAAAGTAAACAATAGTGTCGAGGGCTATTGTGCCACTCTTGGCGGCGGGACGGGACAGCAGGCGATTATTGAGCAGCCATAGCGGAATGAGCGGCGAGCACCTACTGGGTATCCACGTAAAGGTCGAACCCGCCCTGCGGTGTGGTGTCGACCGTGTCGGGCGCCTGTGAGTTAAAGCTCACGGGGACCATGCGCTTTGAGGCACGGAAGCGCGTACCGTCGGTGGCGACGGGCGGTTCATCGACGGTGAGCTCGTAGTCGCCGGGCTTAAGCTCGATGCCGTCACCAGCGGAATTGACGTATTGATACTCGTCAATCGTCTGCCCTTTGAGCGTGCGCCCCACGATGTAGATGAGCATTTGGCTGTCGCCGCGCGCGGTGTCCCACGTCGCGCCGTCCTTGACCTCGACCGACACATGTACCGAGCGCGTGCGGCCGAGCGATTGCTCGACAGACATCTCGACCTTGGCGGCGTCTTTTCGCTGTTGTTCAACATGGCTCCAGACGTTTCCAATTGCCGAGCATGCGATAACGCCGGCCATGAAGGCGATAAGGATGGGGCCGAGCGGAGAGCGACGTCCTGCATCTTCCTCGCGAGACAGATTGGGGCGACGTGTGGGCGCAGGCGCCTGGGCACCCTGCGAGGGCACGTCGAGAATACTGAAGGATGCCGTGCTTCCGGGATCGATGGTATGGCGCGGCTGAGGGGTCTTGGCCGGCGAGATCGACATGTCGGCTGGCTCGCCGAGCGTGGCCGTAGCGTCGGCCTTGGCCTCGTCTGCCTCGGCCTGGGCCCAAGCTTGTTCGAAGGTCAGAGGCTCGACGGGGTCGAGGGCGGCGTCAGAGTCGGCGGCAACGTCGTTGCCGGTCTCGTCCTCGTCGCTCGACACATCACGCGGCGTGGGCTCGTCCCACTCCTCGTCCGGAGCCTCACCCTCGCTATACCACCATTCAAAGTTATCGATATCCATACGGGGCGCCCCTTAGGCCTCGCAAATAAACACTTGTTAGCCTTATACCCGCAGATGGCGCTGGAGCTCGCACGGAATGCGATAAAGGGACTGCTCCTTTGTCGCATCGAAGTTGCGGTGGAATAGTTCCTGTTTGCACGCCCACTCGAGCTATTTAGGGACTATTTCACCGCAAGTTATTTGAGGGCGACGGGGATTTGGATACAGCAGAAGTCCTCTTGGTGAGACTCGTCGTAGCTCGTGGTGTCCAGGTAGCAAAAATCGAAAGCATTGCCGATGGGCTGGAGCGCGTGCCTGTCCATGCAGGCCACGATGGCACGGATGCCTTCGGGCTCGTACGGCATGCCCCAGCGGCTCATGCACAGGTATGTGCCCTCGGGCAGCACTTCGACGCCAATCTTTGCCAGCTCGGCAGCATCGCTCGGCAGCAGCTCCTCGGCACCGCGCGGCAGCACGGCAAAGGAGCCGGCGCCAGCAATAGGGTCGTCGGAATGCAGTGCCTCGCGACGCAGCATGGCGCCCCAACCGCGCATGGGGCGCGTACCCGTGAGCGCACGCATGCGCAGAATCGCCCGCATGAGCGTGGGGTGCAGCATCGAGCGGCCACGCTCGATATCGCTCGGGAACTCCTCAAAGACCACGAAGCGGCGCTCGAACTGCTTGAGCTCCGGTTTGCCCTCGCGCTCGCGCCAATAGACCGCCTCGTCATAAAAGCTCAGGCGCTCCTGCACACTGGCGCGCTCGGCATTAAGCCCGGCAATCTTCTCGTTGAGCGCCTGCACCCGCGAGCGCAGGTGCTCGGTCATCTCGCCGATGTCGAACGTCGAGGTTAGGCGGTCAATCTCGTCGAGCTCCAGTCCCAAGTCGCGCAACATGCAAATCAGACGCATGAGCGGGATCTGCGTGGGCGAATAGAAACGGTAGCCCTTCTCGTTGACCACGGCGGGCTTAAACAGGCCGATCTTGTCGTAGTAGATGAGCGTTTGGCGAGAAACGTTAAACAAGCTCGCCATCTCGCTAATCGCATACATACCCGTCTGCATAGGTCCTCCCGACACATCCTTTGACGCGAAAAGCCCGCCGCCCACAGGGGCAGCGGGCTCAAACACTACTCGTATCCTACCCTAAATGCGCCTATGACCAGCGCTTATAGTTGGCGCACGACACGCCGACGGCCTCGAGTGCCTTGGCGGCGATGTGATGCACCGCCTCATCGAGCGTGGCGGGGCCGTTGTAAAACGTAAGCATGGGCGGCATGAGCATGACGCCCGGTACGCGCGCCAGGCGCGCCATGTTATCGACGTGAATGGCGCTGAAGGGCGTCTCGCGCACCATGAGCACCAGGCGGCGCTGCTCTTTCATCTGCACGTCGGCCGCACGCAGCAACAGATTTTCGCTGTAGCCGCTCGCGATGCCGGCGAGCGTCTTCATGGAGCAGGGCGCCACGATCATACCGTCAACCGGATAGGTACCGCTTGCGATGGCGGCGCCAATATTTTTATTGTCGTAGACCACATCGGCATGCATGGCAAACTCGTCGAGCGTCATGCCGAGCTCCTGCTCGATGGTGATCGCTCCCCCGCGCGTGACGACAAGCGCCGACTCGGCACCTGCCTGGCGCAGGCATTTGAGGCACTCAAGACCCAGCGCGGCACCGCTAGCGCCAGACACGCCAACGACAATGCGACGGGGACGGCCAGAAGACTCAGGCATGACAACTCCTTAACTACTTGGTAGGGCTACGTACTAGAAAGCAATCTCCCTAGCCCACTTGTCCGTGTCGATCTCCATGAACTGCGAGCGGATGAAGTTCTTCTTAAGGTCGAACGGGACCGTGCAGTCGAAGATGGCCTTGCAGGCGATGCCGTGCTCGCGGATCGAAGGATCGAACGCGGGGTCGTTGGACGGGTCGAGCACGTGGCAGTGGCAGCCGGGGATGGTGATGAGGTCGACGTCAGCCTGGAAGCGCGTGGTCATGGCCCACATCACGTCGCTCATATCGAAGATGTCGACATCCTCATCAACAAGGATGACGTGCTTGAGCTCGGAGAATGCCGAGAAAGCGAGCATGGCGGCGTTGCGCTGACGGCCCTCGTCATTTTTGCTCGACTTCTTGAACTGCATGATGGCAACGAACTTGCCGCCGCCGCAGGGGGCGGCGTGAACGTTGAGCAGGCGGCCAGGAATAGCGGTCTCGACCATCTTGTAGATGGAAGCCTCGGTGGGGATGCCCGCCATGGAAACGTGCTCGTGCGAAGGACCGATGCAGCTCTCCATGATGGGATTGACGCGCGTGGTGACGGCGGTGATCTTGATCACCGGGCAGACCTTGGCGCCGCCGGTGTAGCCGGGGAACTCGGGCATGGCGTAGCCGTGGCCGTTGACATCCTCGTTGATGGTCTCGTCGTGCATGAGGTAGCCCTCGAGCACGTACTCGGCATTGGCAATGCACTTCTGCGGAACGGTGACGCAGTCGGCAAGCTCGACGGCGTGGCCTGTCTCTTATACACATCTCCGAGCCCACGAGACGTAGAGGAATCTCG
>URWM01000166.1 GCA_900551655.1 uncultured Collinsella sp. | reverse complement strand
CCTGCATGGCCTTGAAGCGCATGCTCGCGTCGCCGCCGTTCATGGCCTGGGCAACGAGCGCGGCCCCTACCGGCGCGTTTCGCCCTGTCGCTTCTTTAGTGGTCAAGTTCAAATCCACGTCCCTGTCCCCAAGGGTCCCCAATCGATGAATTCAAATTGCGAATGAAATGCCGGCGCAACGTCTCCCTTACGTTTTGCTGGGCACGTCTAACGGAAGCAGCTCCCTAAAAGCGGAGTCGCCTTCGCCCACGTCTACCAGGCACCAGCGCTTATGACGGTCGATCTTTTTCACCCGGGCCTCTTGTCCCACCAGCGGGCCCTGCTCAATGTGAAGAACGCCGTCTTCAATCCGCGCGACGCTGTTGCGCACCACGCCGTCATCGTCGAGCACGCTGCGGTACCAGTCCTGCGCATCGTCCGGCATGGGCGCATAGGCCCGCTCCCTGCTGCCGGCAATGCGGCAGCCAAAACTCAACTGGGCCAAGGCCTTGTCGAGCAGGGCGGCATCTCGCGTGGCGACGAAGAAGTATTCCTTGTACATGGGTTTGGTTTGGAGCGACCAGGCGCCGTCCCGCTTAAACCAGAACTCCTTTTGCATCACAAAAGCGTCCTGCATCAGGTTGTGCGGGATAATGCGGCGGACCTTTTCGCAGGTCTCGCGCTCTTTTCCATTGGGGGTGTGGACCAGATACCAGCGGACGCGGCCATGCTGGCTGTTGGTGGTGACGCCGTTAAATGCGCCTGGCAGCTGCTCTTGGCGCCGTGCCGTCTGTTCCATGTTCTCGCCCCCTCTTTTAACTTTGCGATGCACGCAAATGCAGGGGCGTTTAGAACAGGCTTCTCGCTCGCAGCTAGGCGCAGTCGCAAAAGTACAGGTTTTTGTATCTTTCGTCGTTGCTCATTATACAAACAAACTGCTCGCGTTTTCCCTGATTGCACGAATTGCGGCGCGAGCGGATACATCTCCATACCCCTCTACAAAAACCTGTACCTTTTTGCACAACAAAAAAGCCGCTCTAACCAGCGGCTTTTCTTCTATAGACAACAAAAAAGGCGACCGCCCGCGAGGACGATCGCCTTTGTTAATTCTTGTATTGTTTGTGCTAGGCGCGAGACTTGATCTCCTCGAGCACCTTGGCCACAAACTCGTCAACGCTCATCTGAACGGTCTCGTTGGAGCGATCGCGGACAGAGATGTTGCCGGCCTCGACCTCCTTCTCGCCCAGGATGAGCATGTAGGGCACGCGGTCGATGCTGCGGGCCTCGCGGATCTTGTAGCCGATCTTCTCGTCGCGGTCGTCGCAAACCACGCGAATGCCGGCCTCCTCCAGCTTGGCGCACACCTCGTGGGCGTAGTCGCGACTCTTCTCCGAGACGGGAAGCGCCTTGACCTGCACGGGAGCCAGCCAGGTGGGGAACTTGCCCGCAAAGTGCTCAATCAGAATACCTATGAAGCGCTCGATGGAGCCAAAGCACACGCGATGCAGCATGATGGGGCGCTTCTTGGTGCCGTCGGCGTCCACGTACTCCAGGTCAAAGTTGAGCGGCATCTGGAAGTCGAGCTGGACGGTACCGCACTGCCAAGTACGACCGAGCGAGTCCTCCAGGTGGAAGTCGATCTTGGGGCCGTAGAAGGCACCGTCGCCCTCGTTGACCTCGTAATCCATGCCCAGCTTCTCCAGAGCGGTGCGCAGGCCCTCCTCGGCGCGAGCCCAGTCCTCGTCCGAACCCATGGAGTCCTCGGGGCGGGTGGAAAGCTCAACGTGATACTTAAAGCCAAACTTTTGGTACACGGAGTCGATGAGGTTGACCACGCCCACGATCTCGTCGGTCAGCTGGTCGGGACGCACGAACAGGTGGGCGTCGTCCTGGTTAAAGCAGCGCACGCGGAACAGGCCGTGCAGGGCGCCGCGCAGCTCATGGCGGTGGACCAGGCCAATCTCGCCGGCGCGAATGGGCAGCTCGCGATAGGAGTGCGGCTTGGAGGCGTACACCAGCACGCCGCCCGGGCAGTTCATGGGCTTAATGCAGTACTCTTCGTCGTCAATAACGGTGGAGTACATGTTGTCCTTGTAGTGGTCCCAGTGGCCCGAGGTCTTCCACAGCTGCTTGTTCATGATGAGCGGCGTGGAGATCTCCACGTAGCCGGCCTTGTGGTGAATCTCGCGCCAGTAGTCCAGCAGCGTGTTCTTAAGGATCATGCCGTTGGGCAGGAAGAACGGGAAGCCAGGGGCCTCGTCGCGCATCATAAAGAGGTCCATCTCGCGGCCGATCTTGCGGTGGTCGCGCTTCTTGGCCTCCTCCAGCATGCGCATGTGCTCGTCGAGCTCTTCCTTGGTGGCAAAGGCAACGCCGTTGATGCGGGTGAGCATCTTGTTATCCTTGTCGCCCTTCCAGTAGGCGCCCGAGACGCCGGTGAGCTTAAAGGCCTTCAGCGCCTTGGTGTAACAGATGTGGGGGCCGACGCACATGTCGATGTAGTCGCCCTGCTGGTAGAAGGTGATGCGGGCGTCGTCGTCCAGGTCGCCGATGTGCTCGACCTTGTACTTCTCGCCGCGCTCCTCCATAAGGGCGATGGCCTCGGCGCGGGGCTTCTCGTACACGGAGAACTTGAGGTTCTCCTTGACGATCTTCTTCATCTCGGCCTCGATCGCGGGGAAGTCGTCCTCGCTGATCTTGACGCCCTCGGGAAGGTCGACGTCGTAGTAGAAGCCGTTGTCGGTGGCGGGGCCGTAGGCAAAGTCTGCCTCGGGGTACAGGCGCTTGATGGCCTGCGCCATGATGTGTGCGGCGGAGTGGCGGATGACGTGCGTGACCTCGTCCTGCGGGAGCTCGGCCACCGAACCGTCATTGTAGAGTGCCTTCATGGGTATGTTTTCTCCTCTCGGATGCCTGATGCAAGTGCGTACGATGCGCTCGGCGTTTTTGACTTGCATCATTATAGGCAGGTTGCCTTGGTATACAAGCGCCCGCCGCACCTTAATGGCACGGCGGGCGATTTTCTACGCATGCCTCATCGTGTGGGGGCGGGGTGCGCGTGCTTGCGGCGCGTGCGGCGCCCGTGGCTTACGACCGGCCCGGCGATGGATGCGTTACTGGATGCGAGTTCGGCAGTAGGGGCAGACCTTCCAGTGCGCATCGAGCGGGCGATGGCAGCTGGGGCAGACGTTGCGAACCTGGGTATCGCACACGGGGCAGACGACGAAGTCTTTCTCGATGGGCGCGCCGCACTGCGGGCAGGTGCCGTACTGGGCAAGCTGGCGCTCCCGCAGGGCCATGTCCAGCTCCTGCTCCTCGCGGTCGGACGCATAGGAGTGCGGGCGCAGGACCAGGTAGGCGATGAGGCCCACAAACGGGATGAGGGCGATGATGCCCCACGCCACGTAGGCGCTGGCGCCGCGGCGGCGAGCGTCGATGAACACATAGACGACCGACAGCACATACAGGGCGATGATAAAGCCAACAAAGGCATAGACGACGCCCATAAGCTGCGGCGACATGAGCTCGTTGATGTATTTGGACATTGAGGTGTACCTTTCGGAATATTTACAGTCCGGTTAAGTTTACCACGGGGTTTGTTTATATGGGACCACGGCTGGGTACGGGGCTGACGCGGACACAAACATCTCAATCTGTAACAGCTGGGAGCGGAATCCGGGTCTAGATGTTACAGATTGAGACACAGGGGTCCCTCCCCGACCTCAATCTCGATCTGTAACATCTTGGACCCCAAAACCCCTCTTACTGTTACAGATCGAGACGAACGATGAGCCCTCCGTTAAATATCTCAATCTGTAACAACAACTCGGCAAAAACAGGTCTAACCGTTACAGATTTAGACATTCGAAACCGACTGATAGGTTCATCTAAATCTGTAACATCTAGACCCCAAAACGGTCCCCAGATGCTACAGATCGAGACAGAAGAATCTCTCCCTGACTTTAAATCTCAATCTGTAACACATAGGACCGATTTTCCCCTCTTACCGTTACAGATCAAGACAAACGGAGGGGCCGTCTGGCAAACGTCTCGATCTGTAACATCTGGAACCCAGTTCTTCTGCTTACTGTTACAGAGCGAGACAAACCTCTGACGCCAGGGGCGGCAGACGAGGTCACCGATGGTCCTGAGTCTCCCCTCGCCTGCCGTTGGCGGGTGTTGCGGGGCTGTTCGCCGCATTGCCGCCGCACTGGGGGTGTGCAGACCGTAGGATAGTCTTATTGACAGCCTGTCAACTCGTCTGGGAGGCACAGTGACAGAAACGTTTGATATCGCGATTGTGGGCGCGGGCATCACCGGATGCGCCATCGCGCGGCAGCTCGCGCGGTTTGACCTGTCCATTTGCGTGGTCGAGGCGGCCAACGATATCGCGCTGGGTGCGTCGAAGGCCAACGGCGGCCTGGTGCACGCCGGCTACGATCCGGCGCCGGGCACGGTAAAGGCGCAGGTCAATGCCTGTCTCTTATACACATCTCCGAGCCCACGAGACGTAGAGGAATCTC
>URWM01000165.1 GCA_900551655.1 uncultured Collinsella sp. | reverse complement strand
CGAGATTCCTCTACGTCTCGTGGGCTCGGAGATGTGTATAAGAGACAGCTTGACGCCCTTTTTGCTATTGGAGCTGGCATAGGTGCGCCCCGTGTCCAGTCCGGCGATGTCGTCAACCGTGAGCTGGTAGAAGTCCGCGACGTCGTGAATCAGCCCGGCGGCGATCATCTTGTCGACGATCTCGTCGCCCAGGCCGTCGACGTCCATGCAGCCGCGGCTCACCCAGTGGAGCAGGCGCTCCTTGAGCTGTGCGGGGCAGTCGATGGACACGCAGCGGTAGGCCACCTCACCATCCTCGTGAACCACGGGGCTGCCGCACACGGGGCAGACCTCGGGCATGTGCCAGTCGACCGAATCGGCCGGGCGCTTATCGAGCACCGGGCCCACGACCTCGGGGATCACGTCGCCTGCCTTGTGCACGATGATGGTGTCGCCCTCGCGCACGTTTTTGCGACGGATCTCGTCGATATTGTGCAGCGTGGCGCGCGCGATGGTGGAGCCGGCGACCGTCACCGGGTCGAACTCGGCGACCGGCGTGAGCACACCGGTGCGGCCCACCTGGATGCGAATTTCGCGCAGGACGGTCTGCTTTTCCTCGGGCGGGAACTTAAAGGCAATGGCCCAGCGCGGCGCGCGGGCGGTAAAGCCCAGATCGAGCTGCTGCTGGAAGCTGTCAACCTTTACGACCACGCCGTCGATGTCGTAGTCCAGGTCACCGCGGTGCTCAAGCGCCTGGGCACAGAACTCGTGGACCTCGGCGGGCGTGGCGCAGCGTGCCACGTTGGGGTTGACGCTAAAGCCGGCGCTACGCAGCCAATCGAGGAACTCGCGCTGGCTGTGGACGTGCAGCGGATCGGTATCGGCGATGGCATAGATAAAGGTGGCTAGATCGCGGCGCGCCGTGACCTTGGGATCCTTTTGGCGCAGGCTGCCAGCGGCGGCGTTGCGCGGGTTGGCGAAGGGGTCGCGCCCCTCGGCATCGGCCTCGTCGTTCAGACGCACAAAGCTGCCCTTGGGCATATAGACCTCACCGCGCACCTCGATGGTGCGTTCGCGGTCGGCGCCCATGTGGGCGAGCGCCGGCTCGGACAGGTGCATGGGCACGTCCTTGATGGTGCGGACGTTGAGCGACACGTCCTCGCCCGTGGTGCCGTCGCCACGTGTGGCCGCGCGTACGAAGGTGCCGTTTTGGTAAGTAAGGGCCACGCCCAGGCCGTCAATCTTTAGCTCGCAGGTATAGGTGACGCTGCCGGCACCGAGCGCATCCTCGGCGCGCTGGAGCCACGCGTCAAGTTCGTCCAGATCCATGGCATCGTCCATGGAATACATGCGCTCCATATGCGTGACCGGCGTAAACTGCTCGCTCACGTAGCCGCCCACGCGCTGGGTATAGCTGTCGGGCGTCACCAAATCGGGGTAGGTCGCCTCGATTTCCTGCAGCTCAACGAGCATTTTGTCAAAGGCGGCGTCCGTGATCTCGGGCGCGTCGAGCATGTAGTAGCGATAGGCGTGGTAATCGAGCTCGTGACGCAGCTCGGCCGCACGCGCCGCCGCCTGGGCACGGGCGTCGACCGGTGCAGCGGTATCCGTGCTCGCGGGCGTTTCGGTATCGATGTCCACGCCGTCACCAAACAGGCTCGATTGCTCCATAGCGGCACTCCTTCGCTCGATTTCAAACGGATACTAGAGTACCACCGGTCTCCATGGCGCCGAATAACCCTTTCGAACCGCACCGAATCGGCAGCCGCCAGACCGGGGTGGATCGCGCGATCAAACCATGCTCTTATCAGCTCCAAATGATCCGTTTTCCTCCGTCCCCAACGGATCAATAAGTAGAGAGGGGCTGTCCCGTGTTGATGGGACAGCCCCTCTGGCATCGGTATGTGCGATACGGCCCGTTAGTAACCCTGGCCGTAGCCCTGACCCTGGCCCTGCTGGCCCAGCAGCTCCTCCAGATACTGGCGCAGCTGCTCGTCAGTGATGCCGCCGTTGCCGGTGTCGGTCGCGCTGTCATCCTGCTGCTGGCTCTGCAGCTCCTCGTCAGAGCCCAGCTCAACCGTGACCTTCTTCTCATCCTTGCCGCGCATGAGCGTGATCTCGACCTTCTCGCCCACCTCGTGGCTGCGCAGCGCAATGATCAGGCCATCGGCACTCGTAATCTCGTCATCGCCCAGCTTGGTGATGACATCGCCCTCCTGGATGCCGGCCTTGGCAGCGGGACCGTCCTCGACGACGCTCGCCACATAGGCGCCGCTATCGGTGCTCAGCTTGTTGGTGCGGGCGTTGAGCGCATTGACGCTCGAAAGCGTAGCGCCCATGTATGGATGTACCGGCGTCTTGCCGTCGATAATCTGGTCGGCAATGTTCTTGGCGTAGTTAACGGGAATAGCAAAGCCCACGCCCGAGCTGGAGCCCGAATAGCTCTCGATAAGCGAGTTAATACCCACGAGCTCGCCGTTGTCGTTGACGAGCGCGCCACCGGAGTTGCCCGGGTTGATGGCGGCATCGGTCTGGATCATGTTGGCATAGATGGTATTGCCGCCGGTAGAGCTCATGGCCGTGGAGCGATAGAGCGCCGACACGATACCCGTGGAGACAGATTGCTCGTTGCCGAATGGCGAGCCGATCGCCATGACCCACTCGCCCACGTTGAGCTTGGAGGAGTCACCGATTTCGATCGGCGTGAGCTTGGAGGCGTCGGCGTCCTTGAGCTTGATGACGGCCAGGTCGCTCGAGGCGTCGTTGCCCACGAACTCGGCCTCGTATGTGGTTCCGTCGTCCATGGTAACCACGTACTGGTCATAGCCATCGACCACGTGGTTGTTGGTGAGGATATGGCCCTCGGTATCGAGCACAACGCCCGAGCCGACGCTGCCCGAGCCGTCCGACTCGTCGGCAGACTGCGAAAGCGAGCCATTCTGGCTACCGCTCGAAGTAGCAGTGATGGAAACGACGGAGGGCAGGGCCTTGGCAGAGACGGCCTCGGCCAGCGTGGTGTCCTCGGAGTCGATCGTGATCTTTTGTGTCGATGAACCCGAAGCACCCGCCGTCACGGCATTCTTTCCGCCGCCAATGTTGAGCGTGCCGCTCATAATGAGCGCAATGACCAACAGGGCGCCGCAGGCACAGCCGGCGAGTGCCGTAATAAAGATCGGCAGCTTTTTGGTCTTGGTCTTGACCACTGTGTGCTTGTTTACAACCTGCTGGCCACCCAGCGGCTTGCCGGTCTGCGTGTCATAGGCCTGCACGTAGGGAATGTTGCTGTCGGCAGGCGTTGACTCCACCTGCACGCGCGGCTGCTGCTGCGTCTCGCCAGCGTTGCCCGCATCCTGGGGACGCTGGGAATCGTTCTCGCTCATAGCTGCGATCCTTTCGTCAAATAACCAAAGGCCCGCCAAACATGTGGCGGGCCATCATTGTTCACGTTGAGTTGTACCCCAAGCTGGGCAGTCCCGAGCACTAGATGCCAAGATTTCAGCTTTGCTTAAGTAATGACATGCTTATAGGCCAATTCGTTTTATGCCGTCATGTCTATTCGATATAACAGTCGATAGCAAAACTCACGGCTTCGCTCTCTGGCGTGAAAATAGTCTCTCTGCTTCTTGTTCGCGTTTTTTCATTGCCATTTTCATCTCTGACCACCGTGTCAACCACGAGCGTCAATCGCTTCCGAACGTCCAGCAGCTCCAAGGCTTCCGCCATCCCAGCTCGCATCAAAATGGGAACTCCTGCCATCAGGCCTAAGAACTACTCCCCATCAATCATTCTTCATTCCCCTTGTCTACTTGATTTGGCTTTCTCGGCTGAATGGGGATATAGAACAGTCCCGTCAAGTTCCTTATCTTCCACAAAAACTAGAATCCATTTTTCACCTGCCTTCAACCCTGCAACATATCCGGAACTTGACTTGCGACGCATATCGATCTTTTTACGGCAACCACTTGGCATCAACGCCTCAAATTGCCCGTTATGAACATCCGATAGAGTGCGAACTTCGATCGCAACAACCGTGTCGTTTTCTCCCCCATTAGTCGCCCCTAGCAGGGACAAACTCATTGCAGCGACCAAGGCAAGGAAAAGAACCAATAGAGGTATTGCCCTTCGAATGAACTTGTCGCCGTTCACGAGTACAATCACCCCTTGCAATATGTTCCGTCGTGAGCCGTGTAAATTGATACGTCATATGGAAGAAACTGCAGCCGGTTTGTCCATCCGTTCCAAACCACAAGCAGGTACTTCTTGGCATTTGAGTATGTGTTATGCATTGCCACATAGTCCACAACTGCCATTGCGTGCCCGCTGCCATTTGACCGGAGCCTCCCAGAGAAAACATTGCCGAAACGCGCATGCGTAGGTTTTCGCCTCTTTGATAACTTTCGCCTGCGTTGGCGTTATCATTCCCGAAATCGTTTTGCTCGCGTCAACAACGTAATCCCATTTATACAAATCCATGGCAGGTAACTAAATGTTATTCGCTAGATAGTGCTATACCTGTCTCTTATACACATCTCCGAGCCCACGAGACGT
>URWM01000164.1 GCA_900551655.1 uncultured Collinsella sp. | reverse complement strand
GACCCGTAAACTCTCGACGGGAATGAAGCAGCAGGTAAAGCTTGCCATGGCGATATCGACCGGTTGCCCGTACCTTATCCTCGATGAACCGCTGAACGGCCTCGATCCGGGAAAGCGGAAAACCTCCTGCGACGCGATGCGCAGCGAGGTGGCGCGGGGACGAAGCGTGCTCATTTCAAGCCATCTGCTCGACGACCTGGCAGACCTCACCAACTCGTTCTACTTCATCGAGGCCGGCGCGCTCGTGGAAAAGATCAAGTCGTCCTCGCAGACGCTCAAGCAGGAATACCTCGATACATACGAGAGATGAATGTGGGGGAGTGTTCGGATGAAGTTGATATTTAAGGTCCAGCTCGTGTTGTGCCGAAAAGACCGTGAACCTTTTGTGGGACACGCGGCGCCGTGGTATCATAGCCGAGTTTGTTGTCTTGGTCGGAAACCAAGACGCCTTATGCGCTGATCGGTAACCAGCGCCTGACCAATAAGGAGTCCTACCATGAAGCAGGGTATCCATCCCCAGTATGTCGAGTGCACGGTGACGTGCTCCTGCGGCAACACCTTCAAGACGCACGCTACCGTGTCCGAGATGAAGGTCGAGCTTTGCAACGAGTGCCACCCGTTCTACACCGGCCAGCAGAAGTTCGTCGACACCGGTGGACGCGTCCAGCGCTTCGCCGACAAGTTCGGTGGCGCCGCTGCCGCCCAGCTCAAGAAGGCCGAGGAGGCCAAGGCTGCCAAGGCCGCCAAGGCTGCTGAGGCCGAGGCCGCTCGCAAGGCCGCCGCTGAGGCTAAGGCTGCCGAGAAGGCTAAGCGTGCTGCTAAGTTTGCCGAGGAGGCTGCCAAGCAGGCCGCCGAGGCTCCCACAGAGGCTCCCGTCGAGGAGGCCGCTGCCGAGGCCGAGACCACCGAGGCTGCTGAGTAAATAGCTCGCCGCGGAATCACTCGCATTCATGGCATAAGGGCCGCGCATCCGTTTGGGTGCGCGGCCCTTTTCTTTTTATTGGTGCAGGCTAACCCGTTCCCATTGCACCAGATTGGTGCGAAGGGGACGGGTTGGTTTGCACCAAATGGCAGAGTGACGGCGTTTTCCCAGATAAAACCTGCCAAAATAAACCAGTCCCTTTTTGGCAGGTCGGTCGGGTCGTAGTTATTACGTGGCGGTCGAGGTCGACCGTATAGGCCGCGCCTTGTTTGGCTAAAGTACATTTATCTGTGTTTAACTCGCCCAAGGCTGCATGGCACGGGCGATGGCCAAAAAAGGAAAACCACATGGGATTCATGTCAAAGCTGCTGTCCTTTGGATCCGATAAGGACCTTAAGCGCTACTACAAGATCGTCGACCAGATCAATGGTCTTGAGCCCCAGTTTGAGAAGATGACCGAGGAGGAACTCCGCGCCCAGACCGATAAGTTCCGCGAGCGTTACGCCAACGGCGAGTCGCTTGACGACATGCTTCCCGAGGCTTTTGCCACCGTGCGCGAGGCTTCCAAGCGCATCACGGGCATGCGTCACTTTGACGTACAGCTCATCGGCGCCATGGCGCTTCATGAGGGTCATATTGCCGAGATGAAGACCGGCGAAGGCAAGACCCTGGTCTCCACCTTGGCCGGCTACCTCAACGCTATCGCTGGCAAGGGCGTGCATGTCGTTACTGTCAACGATTACCTGGCCAAGCGCGACTCCGAGTGGATGGGCCGCATCTACAAGTACCTGGGCATGACCGTCGGTCTGCTCCAGAACAACATGCCGCTCGAGCTCAAGCGTCCGGCCTACCAGGCCGACGTCACGTACGGCACCAACTCCGAGTTCGGTTTCGATTACCTGCGCGATAACATGGTCACCCGCCCCGAGCAGCGTGTGCAGCGCGGCCACAACTACGCCATCGTCGACGAGGTTGACTCCATCCTGATCGACGAGGCGCGTACCCCGCTGATCATCTCGGGCGCCGGCACCAAGTCCGCCAGCACCTACAAGGACTTCGCGCGTGCCGTGCGTGGCCTTGAGCGCGGCGAGGACGTGTCGCACGACATGCTCACCGCCACCGAGGACGTGGAGCCCACGGGCGATTATGTCATGGACGAGGCCAAGCACACCATTGCCGCCACCGAGCGCGGCCTTAAGAAGATTGAGCGCCGCCTGGGTATCGATGACATCTATGCCGATCTCTCCGGCCAGCTGGTCAACCACCTGCAGCAGGCGCTGAAGGCCCAGTACATGTTCCACCGCGACAAGCAGTACGTGGTCACCAACGGCGAGGTTAAGATCGTCGATGAGTTCACCGGTCGTATCATGGAAGGCCGCCGCTACTCCGAGGGCCTGCATCAGGCCATCGAGGCCAAAGAGGGCGTGCTCGTGCGCGAGGAGAACCAGACGCTGGCAACCATCACCCTGCAGAACTACTTCCGTCTGTACGACAAGCTCTCCGGCATGACCGGCACGGCACTTACCGAGGATGCCGAGTTCCGCGAGATCTACAAGCTGCCCGTCGAGGTCATCCCCTCCAACAAGCCCGTGCAGCGCGTGGACCACGAGGACCTGGTGTACCGCACCATTCAGGCCAAGTACAACGCCGTTGCCGACGACGTCGAGCGTCGTCACGCCAAGGGCCAGCCGGTCCTGGTGGGCACCGTCTCCATCGAAAGCTCCGAGAAGCTGTCGGCCGCCCTTACCAAGCGCGGTATCGCGCACGAGGTCCTCAACGCTAAGCATCACGAGCGCGAGGCTCATATCGTTGCCCAGGCCGGACGCTACGGCGCCGTGACCATCGCTACTAACATGGCCGGTCGTGGTACCGACATCCTGCTGGGTGGCAATCCCGACGAGCTGGTGCGCGAGCGCCTTGAGTACGAGGGCCTGACCATGGAGGACGTGACGCCCGAGCAGCTCGAGCAGTTTAACGCCGAGGCCAAGGAGACTTGCAAGGCCGAGCGCGAGCGCGTGCTTGCCGCCGGTGGCCTGACCGTTATCGGCACCGAGCGCCACGAGTCCCGCCGTATCGACAACCAGCTGCGCGGCCGCTCCGGTCGTCAGGGCGATCCGGGCGAGACTCAGTTCTACCTGTCGCTCGAGGACGACCTCATGCGCCTGTTCGGCGGCGACAAGATGGACCGCGTCTCCAAGATGATGGTCACGGCCGACATGGGCGACGACATGCCCATCCAGCACAAGATCATCTCCAAGGCCGTCGAGAGCGCCCAGCACAAGGTCGAGAGCATCAACTTCTCCATGCGTAAGAGCGTCCTTGAGTACGACGACGTCATGAACAAGCAGCGCCAGGTCATCTACGCCGAGCGCAACAAGATTCTGGACGGCAAGGATCTGACCGACCACATCACCGAGGTCATGCACGACACCGTGTACCGCTGCGTGCAGGAGTTCTGCACCAAGGACAGCCACGATGGCGAGCGCGATCTCGAGGGCCTGCGCAAGTGGGTCGTGGAGCTCACCGGGCATATCGATACGCCCAAGTTCCCCGACGAGGACTTCGAGGCCCTGGCTGCCGATGTCCTGGCTTACGTAGAGAAGTGCTACAACATGAAGGCCGAGCGCTTGGGCGAGGACCTGATGCGCGAGCTCAACACCCAGGTCATGCTGCGCGTCATCGATACCCGCTGGATGAACTACCTGCAGGAGATGGACTACCTCAAGACCGGTATCGGACTGCGCGGCTTTGGTCAGCGCGACCCGCTGGTCGAGTACAAGACTGAGGCTTATGGTGCCTTCCAGATGCTCGTCGACACCATGTACGAGGATTACCTGCGCACCGTCCTGCGCATCGAAATCAAGGCCGCCCCGCAGGCCGTGGAGCACAAGGAGGACCCCGCGCTCGAGGGTGCGCGCTTCTCCGGCCCCGCCGACGTCGATGGCGACAACGGCAACTCGGTGCTGCGCAAGCAGGCACAGGTGCAGGCTCGTACGGCCGTCCAGGGAGGCCCGGCTGCTGTCAACAACGGCGGCAAGGTGACTACCTACCGCAAGGACGAGAGCGACGATCCGTACGTCAACGTTGGCCGCAATGACCTTTGCCCCTGCGGCAGCGGCAAGAAGTTCAAGTACTGCCACGGCAGGAATCGTTAATGGCCGAGGCTCTAGAGGTAACGCCCGCCGAGCTGGACGCGTTTGCGGACCGGCTCGGCGAGGGCGAGGCGTATCTTCATTTGGACGAGAAGCGCACGCGCGTGACCGAGCTCGAGGCCAAAAGCGTGGCCCCCGGCTTTTGGGATGACGCCGACGCCGCTCGCGCCATCATGGAGGAGATCGCTCGCGCTAAGGAAGATATCGCTGCCGTGGATACCGCGCGCGGCGAGCTATCTGACGCCCGCGCGGCGCTGGAGCTTGCCGAGGAGATGGGCGACGACCCCGATGCCGCCGCATTGCGCGAGGAGGCTGCCGCTACGGCAGAACGCCTGGCCCGCGCTATCGACGAGCTCGAGCTTTCGAGCTGGTTTACCGGTGAGTTCGATCACGGCGACGCGATTGTGACCATCAAGCCCGGACAGGGTGGCCTTGAGGCGCAGGACTGGACCTTCATGCTC
>URWM01000163.1 GCA_900551655.1 uncultured Collinsella sp. | reverse complement strand
CTACACCTAAGCCTTCGTCGGCAGCGTCAGATGTGTATAAGAGACAGATCTTGGGACGGGCGGCGCTCATGCGAGCGATGAGCGAGGACTTACCCACCGAGGGGAAACCCACGAGCGCGGCATCGGCCATAAGCTTCATCTCGAGCTCAATCCAATGCTCCTCGGCCGGCTCGCCCAGCTGGGCGAAGGCGGGCGCGCGGCGTACCGACGTCACAAAGTGCGTATTGCCCAGACCGCCGGCACCACCGGGCGCCACGACGACGCGCTCGCCATCGTGCACCAGGTCGGCGATCTCGAACATCGGGGTCTGCGTCTCGGGATCGAGCTCGCGCACCACGGTACCCATGGGAACCTTCAGGATCAGGTCCTCGCCGCTCTTACCGTTACGACGGGCACCCTGCCCGTGCGTGCCGCGTTCGGCGCGGAAGTGATGCTTAAAGCGGTAATCGATCAGCGAAGAAAGCTGAGCATCGGCCTGGATGACGACATTGCCGCCACGACCGCCGTCGCCGCCATCGGGGCCGCCCTTGGGGACAAAGGCCTCACGCCTAAACGACATACATCCGGCTCCGCCGTCGCCGCCGCACACGTTAATGCGGCTGATATCGGTGAACTGTGACAACAGAATCGCCTCCTACAAAAAAGAGGGAGACCCTTGAATCCTAAAACTCAAGTGCCTCCCACATATGTGCTCTATGAAGGGTGAATTACGCGTTCGCGAGCGGGCGTACGCTGACCCTGTGCTTGATACCCTTGTGGAACTCAACGGTACCGTCGACCAGCGCGAACAGCGTGTCGTCCTTGCCACGGCCAACGTTCTCACCCGGGTGGATGTGCGTGCCGTGCTGACGGACGAGAATCGTGCCCGTGGTTACCGTCTGGCCGGCGAAGCGCTTCGTGCCAAGGCGCTGACCGCGGGAGTCACGGCCATTACGGGAGGAACCGAGTCCTTTTTTGTGTGCCATTGTGTATACCTACTCTTTCGTTACGAGTGTAATCTACTCGGCGACGGGAGCCTCGGCAACAGCCTCGGCCTCTGCCTTGACAGCCTTCTTGGCGCGGGACGTAGCCTGGACCTTCACGATCTTCAGCTTGGTGAGCTGCTGACGGTGACCCTTCAGACGACGATAGCGCTTACGCTTGTGGAACTTGAAGACCAGCTGCTTCTCGCCCTTGAACTGCTCAACGATCTGAGCGGTAACCTTGGCCTTGGCCAGCTTGTCGGGATCGGTGACGATCTTCTTACCATCGTTGAGGAAGATGACCGGCAGGGTGACCTTGTCGCCCTCATTGCCCTCGATCTTCTCGACGGTGATGACATCGTCGGTGGCGACCTTGTACTGCTTGCCGCCCGTGTTA
Organism: uncultured Collinsella sp.; assembly: GCA_900551655.1. Lineage (GTDB taxonomy): Bacteria > Actinomycetota > Coriobacteriia > Coriobacteriales > Coriobacteriaceae > Collinsella. Next base: position 3,183 of record URWM01000163.1, on the reverse strand, counting down.
ACGATTGCGTACATGTTTACTTGCCCTTCATGCATCAGTTAGTGCAACAGCCGAATATAGTAGCAGGCGAAAATACCCCCGTCAACGAGTATGTGGAGCAAATCCACAAGTTCGCACAGGTATGGGGCTGACGAGTCGGCCCTCGTCGTCCTCGCATGCTTGATTCTGACGCTCGACATCGTAGGAGCAGATGGTCACGAGGTCTTGCATACCGGTGGAAACAATAGGTGCATCCACGCCCGGGGTCAAGCCCTGCAACAAAACATCAGCAGCAGAAAGCAAAATCTCCGGACGCATGGATCCCTCGTTGTCGGCATGGGTGTCGAGCATGAGCACCAGATGGTCCTCTCGCTCCCCCGCCGCGAGCTCATAGCCAACGAGCGTATGGTCCAGATCAAGACGCTTGCTCTTTTTGCCGCGCGCATAGTCAATGCCATGACCCGCGCGCAGCGTGTCGATCGCAGCGCGCACCTCGTCGGCGCTCACGGGGGCCTCGGGGTCCAGATGCAAGTCGATGCGGTACGACAGACGCGTAAGCTGAGCCGTCAGCGCCGGCGTGCGCACGTCGATGTAGGCAGCCTCGATGGGCGCCAAATCGGCCGGGGACGCCGCGGCCAGGCGCTCAAAGGCCTCGTCAAGCGCGACGAACTCGGTCATAAACAGGTCATACCACTCGCAGGTCGACGACGTACCAACCGGTAGCGCCGAAGAGAAGCCCACGCGCATGTGCGGAGAGAAGCCCTGCGTGACGGCATAGGGAAGCCCCGCACGGCGCACGATGCGCTCAATGGTATGGATCACTTCGAGATGGCCCAGGTACTTAAGGCGATCGCGCTTGCCATAGCGAACACGAAGCCTAAAGAGCGAGGGGTTGTCGGTCAGGCGCTCACTCATGCGCGATCACCCATCAATACATTCTTGGCGTGGAGCGTGGGGCAGATCCCGCAGCCGGTGCACGACGTGCGGGTGCAGTCGGGCGTCGTGACGCCCTCGAGCGAACGACGGTATTCGCGCTCGAGGAAGCCGCGCGAGCAGCCGGGGCTCACATGCTCCCAGGGCAGGCGCCAGTCCAGCTCGTAGGGCAGGTGCACCAGCTCGTTGAGGTCGATGCCGTTTTTGGCAGCGGCCTCCTTCCAGTTGTCGAGCGAGAAATGCTCTACCCAGGCGTCGAAGCGCGAGCCCGCACGCCAGGCATCGATGATGACCGGCGTCATATCGCGACCGGCACGGGAGAGCGCAGCCTCGACAAGCGAGGTCTCGGCATCGTGGTAGTGCACGCGAACGGCGCGGTTGCGCACGCTCGTGATGAGCAGCTTCTGGCGGCGCTTGACGTCGTCGTAATCGAGCTGCGGGCACCACTGGAAGGGCGTTGCCGCCTTGGGGATGAACACCGAAACCGAGATAGACACCGAGATAGATCCGCGGCGCGCCTTGGGCACCACGGAGCGGCCAAGCTCCAGCACGTGATCGGCCAGGTTGGCGATAGCCACGATGTCCTCGTCGCGCTCGCCGGGAAGGCCCATCATAAAGTAGAGCTTCATGCGGTTCCAGCCGGCCTCGAAGGCCGCCTTGGCCGCACGGTCCAGGTCCTCTTCGGTCACGTTCTTGTTAATGATGTCGCGCATGCGCTGGCTGCCGGCCTCGGGCGCGAACGTCAGGCCGCCCTTCTTTTCGCCGGCGACCGACTCGGCCATATCCACGCCAAACGAATCCAGGCGCTGCGAGGGAATGGACACGCGAATGCCCGTATCTTCCAGACGGCGGTTCAGGCGACCGAGTACATCGCGGATGCAGGAGTGATCGGTGGTCGAAAGCGAGGTCAGCGACACCTCGTCATAGCCGGTCTTTTCCAGACCCTGAATCACCGACGAGACGATCTGGTCGGCCGAGCGCTCGCGCACCGGGCGATACGTCATACCGGCCTGACAAAAACGACAGCCGCGGGCGCAGCCGCGCAGGATCTCGATAGACAGGCGGTCGTGAACCAGCTGTGCATAAGGCACGCACGACTGCGACAGCGGATTCGTGGCGCCGAAATCCTCGACGACGCGCTTGTAGACCACGGTCGGCGCATCCTTGCCCTCACGCGGCACGGTGTAGCCATGCGGCGAGCAGGGCTCGTCGTGACGAACCTCATAGAGCGACGGCACGTAGTTGCCGGCAATGGATGCAAGCTGCTCGACAATCTGCACGCGCGGGACCCCTTCGTCACGCAGGCGGCGATGCAGCTGGCAGGTCTCGAGCAGCGATTCCTCGCCCTCACCGATGAGGATGGCATCGAAGAAGGCCGCGTACGGCTCGGGGTTGTACACCGAGGGGCCGCCGGCGATGATAATGGGGTCGTCCTCGGTGCGGTCAGCCGCTAACAGCGGAATACCAGCGAGGTCGAGTGCCTCGAGGAAGTTCGTCACCGCCATCTCGTGCGGCACATGCAGACCGACGATATCAAACGAAGCGACCGGCGCTGCACCCTCGAGCGACAGCAGCGGAATACCCGCCTCGCGCATGGCATCACCCATATCGGGCCACGGCACATAGCCACGCTCGCAGGAGATGCCCTCGGCCTGGTTAAGGATGTTGTAGAGGATAGCGATGCCCTGGTTGGGCAGACCAACCTCGTACACATCCGGGTAGATCAGGCAGCAACGGTAGTCGGCATCGGCCTTGGAAAGCGTGCCCCACTCGTGATCGATATAGCGACTCGGCTTCTCGACCTTGGCGAGCAGCGGCTCAATTAAATGAAAACAGTCTTGGTATGCAACGCGCAACGGAAAACCCCTAAGCAGCGAGATCTGATGCGTCCTGATAGGACGCCATAGGACGGGTAGCGCCCGCGACTGTCGTTACCAGATCGCGAACGCGGGAGAACGTGGCAGTGACCACCTCGTTGGCACGGCTGTAGTCAACATCGCGCTCGTAGAGCGAAACGAGCGCACGGCCCATGCCATAGGTGCCCGCGGCAGCAGTGAGCGCCTTGACGGCAAACCCAATATGCGGCGTCTGCTTGACAAGTGCGCGGGTGACCGCTCGGATCACAAGACCGCCGGCAAGCACGCCCGCGACCTCGTAGCCGCGCTCAGGCTTAATGCCGCGTCCAAAGACGGCAGCGAGCTCAAAGAGCATGCCCACCTGCGCCTGTCTCTTATACACATCTCCGAGCCCACGAGACGTAGAGGAATCTCG
>URWM01000162.1 GCA_900551655.1 uncultured Collinsella sp. | reverse complement strand
TTCCTCTACGTCTCGTGGGCTCGGAGATGTGTATAAGAGACAGGCTGAGGGCGGCCTCGATGACCTCGTCGATGAGCTCGGATGTGAAGTTGAGGCGAATGGTGCCGTCCTCGACGCGTGTGATGGCGAGGAGGTTCTCCACGGTATCGATAAGCCAGAGGGAGTCGTCGTAGATGGCATCGGCAAGATCGCAGCGTTGTTCGAGGCTGAGCTTCTCGTCGCTCTTCCGAAGGATTGCCGCAGATCCGGATATAGCCGTGAGGGGTGTTCTCAAATCGTGGCCGATGGAGCGCAAAAGGTTGGCGCGCAGCTGCTCGTTTTTCGCCAAGACCGCAGCCTCTTCGCGCTCTTGCGCCGCCCGGTCGCTTTCGAGCGCCAAGGCGCATTCACCTACGATAGATAGGACGATCGAATGCTCGAAGGCTTCGATCTCGCGCCCCTCCAGGTCGATGCCGATGACACCGAATACCTTGTCGCCGGTGCGAACCGCGAGGTAGAGACAGCGCGCCTCAGGCAGGGTCCGCGTGCTTGCGCCCGCGCGCTTGTTGTTGGTGTAGGTCCAGGTTGCAACGGCGCGCTCGTAGTCGGTGAGCAGCGACGCGGATCGGTTTTCGGTGCCAGCGGACTCATAGAGCGCCTTGCCGAGCGTGCCGTGTTCGGCGGAGTAGAAGACCACGTCGAGTTTTAGTAGTTTGATGAGTTGGTTCATGGTGACGCGGGCGCACTCCTCCGCGCTATGGGCTTGCTGCAAGAGCTGGTTCGTTTCGAGGAGTACGCGCGTTTTGAATGCGTTCTCGGCGGAGGTACGGGCGTTGTCGGCGATGCGCGCAGTTAACTCGCCGGCGACCATAGCGGTAGCGAACATGATACCGAACGTGACCAGATAGCTTCGGTCGTAGCTGGCGAGCGAAAACAGAGGCGTGACGAAGCAGAAGTTGTAAAGCACTACAGAGAGCACGCTCGATACGATCGTGCAGATACGCCCCGTCGTGGTGACGGCGGTCAGCAGGGCCGTGAGGATATAGAGGGATATGATGCTGGAATCGGCAAAACCCAGATGGCGGAAAGCCGTGCCGATCGCCGTGGCGACAAGAGAGAGGGCCAGCGTGCGAAGCACGTCACGGCTGCTGGGCGGCTGCAGGGCGAGCGCACGGCGGCGTCCTTCGGGCCGGGAGGGCGGAGTCGACTGGTCTGGAATGATGTAAATGTCGAGGTTCGGGGCGAATGTTATGAGCTGTTCTACGAGAGATTTGCGGCCGAAGAGGGCCTGACGGACGCTGCTGTGCTCGCCCGTGCGCCCCATGACGATCTTCGAAATACCTGACAGGCGCGCGAACTCGGAGATCTGAAACGCGATGTCGTCGCCATAGACGGTTTCCATATGTGCTCCGAGCTGCTCGGCTAGGGCGATATTGGCTGCAAGCTTGGCGCGCTCATTATCGCTCATGGCCTGCGCGCGCGGGCTCTCTACGAACAGGGCGACGAGCTCGCTGCGAAACGCTTTCGCCATGCGTGCAGCGGCACGGACGATGCGGGGATTGGTCGGCGCCGGGGAGACACAGACTAAGATACGCTCCCTGGTGTAGTAGTCACGGTTTCCCAGCACGCGTGCGGCGTCTGTGAGGTGGCCGGTGCGATCGGCGCAGCGGCGCAGCGCGATTTCTCGGAGTGCGGTGAGGTTCTCGACGGTAAAAAAATGCTGTTGCGCTCGGTCGGCTTGTGCGGGACGGTAGACGAGGCCGGCGCGAAGGCGCTCAAGTAGATCTTCGGGCTCTATGTCGACGAGCTCGACCTGGTCGGCATCATCGAAGATACGGTCGGGGATTCGTTCGCTCACGACAACGCCGGTGATGGATGCAACCATGTCGTTTAGGCTCTCGATATGCTGAACGTTCACGGTCGTATAGACGTCGATGCCCGCATGTAGAAGTTCCTCGACGTCTTGATAGCGTTTGTCGTGGCGAGACCCCGGCGCATTCGTATGGGCGAGCTCGTCGACAAGGATGAGCTGAGGGGCGCGTTCGATAGCCGCATCTAGATCGAACTCGTTGAGCGTAATGCCGTTGTGTTCGATGAGTTTACAGGGCACGTTCTCAAGCCCTTGTGCAAGATGGGCAGTTGCCGGACGTTCGTGCGGCTCGATGTATCCCGCGACGACGTCGACACCTCGCCGCTTGGCGGCGTGGGCGGCTTGAAGCATCGCATAAGTTTTGCCTGTGCCAGCAGCGTAGCCAAAGAAAATCTTGAGGTGTCCCCGGCTGGTTCGAGCGTCATCGGCGACCTCGTCTTTCTCAATTGCCTTGAGGATGAGGTCTGGATTGACGCGAGTGTCCGATGCGTCGCGCTGCATAGCGTAGCCTTTCCGAAGCGTTGTCCATGCGTGCATACGCGGTGAGGACGCCGCTGTATGCTCGCGAGGTCGAGTATAGGCGCACTGCAGCAGCAATAGTGCTTTCTACCTGCATCTTTACGGCATCTTAAGGTCGTGAGCCCCGGCCCTCACGCCTCTTTAATCCCTAGAAGCGTTTACTGTCCCCAGACGCTTGCGAGAGCAGGCGTCCGAGACATCGGGCCGCGCGTGAAAGGGGCGGTAAATGAACATCCTCATTCCCATCATCGGAGTCGTCTGCATTGGACTCCTTATCTATTACATCTACATTCTGATGAGGAGTGATTCGTAAACTATGGACGCTGCGATTCAGTACATCTTGTACTTTGCCGTGCTCGTCGTCCTGGCCGTTCCGCTCGGTCGGTTCATGGCCCATATCATGGATGGTGAGCATACGTTCCTGTCGCCTGTGATTGCTCCTGTGGAGCGTGGCGTCTATCGTCTGCTTCGCATCGACGCGGCAGAGCAGATGGGGTGTAGGCGCTATCTGGCGAGCGTGCTGGTTTTTTCGGGGATCGGCCTCGTGGCCCTTGTGGCACTCCAGGCGCTTCAGTCCTTCTTGCCAGGCAATCCCCAGCACCTGCCGTGTGTGCCATGGGACCTGTCGTTCAATACGGCTGCTTCCTTCATAACCAACACCAACTGGCAGTCCTATTCCGGTGAGACCACCCTGTCCTACTTTGTGCAGTTCATGGGCCTCACCGTGCAGAACTTCGTTTCCGCTGGCACCGGTATCGCGGTCATGTTCGCGCTGATCCGCGGCTTCCGTCAGGTCAAGGAGCAGGGTCTGGGTTCCTTCTGGGTCGACCTCACCCGCACCGTCCTGTATGTGCTCATCCCGCTGAACCTCGTGTTCGGCATCTGCCTGGCTGCCGGTGGCGTCATCTCCAACTTCCAGCCGGCTCAGAAGGCTGAGCTCGTAGAGCCCGTCGCTGTCCAGCCTAATGCAGACGGCGGCTGGAACGTCATCGACGGCGCCCAGATCGAGGGCGATACGGTCAAGGTCGACGGCAAGGTTGTCGAGGGCGCGCGCGCGGTCACCGAGCAGTTCCTGCCCCAGGGTCCCGCGGCTCCTCAGGTCGCCATCAAGCAGTCCGGCACCAACGGCGGCGGCTTCTTCGGCGTGAACTCCGCTCATCCGTATGAGAACCCCAGTGCCTTCACCAACATCATCGAGATGACCAGCCTGCTGCTGATCCCGGCCGCCTGCTGCTTCACCTTCGGTATCGGCGTCAAGAACACCAAGCAGGGCAAGGCTATCTTTGCCGCCATGTTCATCCTGCTGGTGATCTTCACCGGCATCATTGCCGTCAACGAGCATGCGGGCACCCCGCAGCTGGCCGATGGCGGAGCGGTCAATATCGAGATGACCGACGGCCAGGCCGGCGGCAACATGGAGGGCAAGGAGAGCCGCTTTGGCATCGCCTCCTCTTCCACCTGGTCCGCTTTCACGACGGCTGCTTCCAACGGCTCGGTTAACTCCATGCACGACTCCTACACCCCGCTGGGCGGTTTTGTCCAGATGCTCCAGATTGCTCTGGGCGAGGTCGTCTTCGGCGGCGTGGGCTGCGGCCTGTACGGCATGATCGGCTTCGCCATCCTCACAGTGTTCATCGCCGGCCTCATGGTCGGACGCACGCCTGAGTTCCTGGGCAAGAAGATCGAGCCGGGCGAGATGCGCTGGGCAGTTGTCCTGTGCTTGGCAACTCCGTTTGCCATTCTGGTGTGCTCGGCCATCGCCTGCATGGTGCCCGGTCTTGCCGACCAGCTCAACAATGGTGGCGCGCACGGCTTCTCCGAGGCGCTGTATGCCTTCACCTCATGCGGCGGCAACAACGGCTCGGCGTTTGCAGGCATGAACTGCAACATTCCCTGGATCAACGTCATGCTCGGCCTCGAGATGCTGTTCGCCCGCTTCATGCCCATCATCGGTACGCTGGCTATCGCCGGCTCGCTGGCCAAGAAGGGTAAGGTCGCCGAGAGCGCCGGTACCCTGTCTACCACAAACGGCATGTTCGTATTCCTGCTCGTGTTCATCGTTCTGCTGATCGGTGCCCTGAGCTTCTTCCCGGCCCTGGCGCTTGGCCCCGTTGCCGAGTTCTTCCAGATGATTGCGTAAAAGAGGGCGCAGATTTATGGCTATGCAAAAAGACATGATGG
>URWM01000161.1 GCA_900551655.1 uncultured Collinsella sp. | reverse complement strand
TACGAGATTCCTCTACGTCTCGTGGGCTCGGAGATGTGTATAAGAGACAGCCCAACAGACCGCGCGAAATAACGGCCGCCTGCTTGGAGCTCAATGAGGTGAGAGCAGCGATGCGACGCGCCAGCGCATCGACATCGTTTTGATTATCGCTATACAAAGATGAAGACACACAAGCCTCCTCGAAGATAAACACAAACGTCTTTATGGTACCCCATGGAATCTAAACGAGGCTTCTTGCTCGGACGATTCCACGGGGAGTGCGGTGCAACAGGACCCCCTGCAAGCAGTTGGGCGTACCCCGGCACCACGTATCGCCAAAATAAAAAAACGCCCGAGTGCGGCTGCAGAGCACTCGGGCGAATGTAACGATGTGCGAAAGGTACGCTCAGACGCGATTAGGCGTTTTGAGCAGCTCCATCGGCAGGAGCCTCGACGGATGCGCGACCATACTCGGCGCGGCCCATCTCGGTCCACTCGGGCTCCTCGTCGGGCATGGAACCGGCCTCCTTGCCGAAGAACTCCTTGAGGCAGTTGACGGCAACGATGAGGCCCAGGACCATCAGCAGGACGGCAAAGACGAGCTGCAGGCCCTTGGTGGCGGCGACGGAGACGGCAGCCGTGGTGGCGGTAGCCGGGATGGTACCGAAGAAACCGTAGGCCTGGACGGCGGTCATGCAGCCCATGGCGCTCTGGACCAGCGAGGTGAAGGTGCAGCAGAGCAGGAAGGCGACGGGCACATAGAGCATCCAGCCCTTGCGGCCGGTGCACTTGCAGAACACGGCGAGGGTGATCATTGTCATGCCGCCGAGCAGCTGGTTGGAAGCACCAAAGAGCGGCCAGATGTTGGCATAGCCACCAAAAGCGAGGGCGAGACCAGGAAGCAGGGTGACGACCGTGGCGAACCAGGGGTTGCCGAGGACCTTCATGTAGCCGGCCTTGGAGTCGACGGCCAGAGCGTCGTTGGTCTGGGCAAAGAACTCAGAGAACGAAGTGCGGGCGATACGAGCGACGGCGTCGAGCGAGGTCAGGGCCAGAGCGGAGACGTTCATGGTCATGAAGACCGTGGCAACAGTGCCGTCAATGCCAAAGGCCTGCATACCGCGAGCAATACCAGCGGCAAAGATCTGGAACGGGGTGCCCACAGCAGCACCATTAGCACCAGTGGTGTTCATGGTGGAGAACATGATGCCGGCGACGATGATGGCAAGGATGCCGACGAAGGACTCGACGATCATGGCGCCGTAACCGACCTTGACGGCGTCCTGCTCCTTCTCGACCTGCTTAGAAGAGGTGCCGGAAGAAACGAGGCTGTGGAAACCGGAGAGAGCACCGCAAGCGACGGAGACGAACAGGACCGGGAACATCATGCCTGAGGCAGTGGAGAAGCCGGTGAAGACCGGAGCGGTGATAGTGGCCTGACCGTTGACACCCAGGACGACGATGCCGAGGACAGCGCAGACGATCATGACGATCATCATGATGGAAGTGAGGTAGTCACGCGGGGTCTTGAGCATCTGGATGGGCATAGCGCCAGCGAAGACCAGGTAGACCATGACGACGGCGAACCACTGGAACTTGGTCAGATAAACCGGGAACTGCATACCAACGGCGAACATGAGGACCATGAGCACCACGCCGGTGACGAACTCGGCAGCGCCGGTGAGGTTGAACTTCTTCTGGGCCCAACCAAAGGCGATAGCGACGAAGGTGAACAGGATGGAGATGGTACCAGCGCAGCCAGCGGCGTAGGACTTAGCCTCGTTGACAGCGCCGGTGACGGCATCGAGAACGGGAGCGGCAAACGTACCGCAGACCATGTCGGTGAAGGCGGCGATGACGATGATGCAGAACAGCCAGCAGAACAGCAGGAACAGGCGACGGCCGGTCTTGCCGATGTACTTCTCGATGAGCTGAGCGAGCGACTTGCCGTTGTTCTTCATCGAAGCGTACAGGGCACCAAAGTCGTGGACGGCGCCAAAGAAGATGCCGCCGACGAGGACCCAGAGCACGACGGGCAGCCAGCCAAAGGCCATGGCGACGATCGTACCCGTAACAGGGCCAGCACCGCAGATCGAGCTGAACTGGTGCGAGAACGCGGTGAAGGCGGAGACAGGCGAGAAGCTCTTGCCGTCCTTCATGCGCTTGGCCGGCGTGAGGGCCTCTTTGTCAACGCCCCACTTGTTGGCCAGCCAGCGGCCGTAGCCCAGATAGCCGCAGGCGAGCACCGCCGCGGCCACAACCATGAGCAAAACTCCGTTCATTACATTTCCTCCTCTAAAAAGAACTTCCTAGACATAAAAAATGAGGGCCGTCGGTTGCGCTCGACGGCCCTCATCTTCATCAGCCGCCCGTTATCGTACGGGCTAGCTGTATGTGCTAACCCGCATCAGATAATTACTACGCTGATAATGTTTAGCTGATGCGTGAACATGTCTAAGAAATCCTCTTCAATCATGATGTGAACGATCCGTGCGTGTTCACATCCCCCAGTGGTTGAAAAGGAGTATGAAACTTTAGTTACCTAAAGTCAACGCATATTTGTAATGAATTTTCAACTTTTTTGAATTTCTCGGTATAAAACGCCATTGACCTCGGACTTTACCCCACGACAGTTTTTGCATGAGAGATGCCCCTGAGAGCCGCGGGAGCCGGGCGGCGCATATGAACTTTCCTGCTCTACAGTCCTGCGCAAGACGGAAAGCACATTAAGTGCTTTCCTTTGCGTGCGGAACTCGCGATAAACTTCATATGCGGCCCTCCCGGGCGCAAGCAAAAGGGCGACCCCTGTACGGAGTCGCCCTTGTTGAGCTGCTTATGTGTAGCTATTACTCGGCGTCGTGGTGACGGCGGGGCTTGCGGCCTCCGTTGTCGCCGGGACGGCGCGGACGGTCGCCGCGCTCGGAGCGCTCGCGACGCGGACGCTCACGGCGCTGGAAGTGCTCGCCGTCGCCCTCGGAGGCACCCTCGGCGCGAGCCGGGGCCTCGGGCTTGTCGAGACGATCGAGCGAGATCTTGCCGCGATCGTCGACCTCGATAACGACGACCTTGACCTCGTCGCCCACGTTGAGGACGTCCTCGACCTTCTCCACACGACCCTTGGCGACGCGGGAGATATGCAGCAGGCCGTCCTTACCGGGCAGCAGGTTCACGAAGGCGCCGAACGGCTGGATGGAGACCACGCGACCGGTGTACTCCTCGCCCGGCTCGGGAACCTTGATGATGAGCTTGATGCGCTCGACGGCCTGATCGACGGACTCGCCGGTGCCGCCGACAAAGACGGTGCCGTCCTCCTGGATGTCGACCGAAGCGCCGGTCTCGTCCTGGATGCCGCGGATGACCTTGCCGCCGGAACCGATGACGTCGCGGATCTTATCGGTCGGAACCTGGATGGAGACGATACGCGGAGCGGTGCTGCGCGTGGTATGACGCGGCTCAGGGATCACATCGAGCATCTTCTGCAGGATGAAGGCGCGACCCTCCTTGGCCTGCTGCAGGGCGCGGGCCAGGATGTCGAAGGTGAGGCCGGTGGCCTTGTTGTCCATCTGCAGGGCGGTGATGCCCTCGGTGGTGCCGGTGACCTTAAAGTCCATATCGCCCAGGAAGTCCTCGAGACCCTGGATGTCGGACAGGACCACGGTCTTGCCCTCCTCCTGGATCAGGCCCATGGCGATGCCGGAGACCGGGCGCTTAATGGGCACGCCGCCGTCCATAAGGGCGAGCGTGGAGCCGCAGGTCGAAGCCATCGAAGAGGAGCCGTTGGACTCCATGACCTCGGAGACCACGCGGATGGCGTAGGGGAACTCGTTCTCGTCGGGGAGCACCGGAAGCAGAGCGCGCTCGGCCAGGTTGCCGTGACCGATCTCGCGGCGCTTGGGGCTGCCCATGCGGCCGGTCTCGCCGGTGCAGAACGGCGGGAAGTTGTAGTGGTGCATGTAGCGCTTGCCCTCGGTGGGCTCGATGGTATCCAGACGCTGGCCCTCGTTGAGCATACCGAGCGACAGGACGGAGAGCACCTGGGTCTGGCCACGCTGGAACAGACCGGAGCCGTGAACGAGCGGCAGATAGTTGTCCTTCACCATAATGGGACGAATCTCGTCGGCGGCACGACCGTCGACGCGCTCGCCAGTCTCGACGACCATGGTGCGCATGGCCTTCTTCTCGAGCTTCTTGAGCGCCACGGGGATCTCGCGCTCCCAGGCGGCCTGCTCCTCGTCGGTGAACTCGGCGCGGATGGACTCCTTCAGAGCCTCGACCTTACCGATACGGGAGAGCTTGTCGGCGTCGCGAAGGGCGGCAGCCATCTCGTCGTAGTGGGCGAAGATGCGCTCCTGGACCTCCTCGACGGGCTGGTCGAGCGGGTACTCCTTCTTGACGATAGCGCCGTTGACCTGCTCCCACTCGGCGACAAACTCGTCTTGGGCCTGGCAGAAGGCAGCGAGGGCCTCCTGACCAAACTTCATAGCGGCGAGCATGTCGTCCTCGGAGATCTCCTCGGCGCCGGCCTCGACCATCGAGATAAAGTCGGCAGAGCCGCCCAGCTCCAGGTCCAGGTCGGAGCTCTCGCGCTCCTCATAGGTGGGGTTGAC
>URWM01000160.1 GCA_900551655.1 uncultured Collinsella sp. | reverse complement strand
TCTACACCTAAGCCTTCGTCGGCAGCGTCAGATGTGTATAAGAGACAGCTCTTTATCTGCCTGCTCTTTTCGCAGCGACTGTCACGCGGCAATGCTGTAGCTGCCGTAATGGCTGCAGTGTCTGTTGCCATATGCAAGTTCTTGGGGTGGACGAATGTCGCCGTGCCGGTAAGCGTGCTCGTCGGTGTTGCCGTGGCACTCGCGTGCGATGCCCTTGCGGATGGAAGGGGTGTCCGCGATGCCCGTTAACGAGTTCTTGGTTCTGTGGCTGTCGTCGTGGGCTGCTATCGCGTTCTTTCGCATCGCGCCGGCGTTTGCCTTGCGCGGGAGAACGCTGTCGCCCCGCATTACCGAGGCCCTGGGTTATATCCCGCCCGCTGCCTTTGCCGCGCTGGTCGCCAACGACTTGGTGAGCCCCGGCGCGTTCGACGCGGGACTCTGGCCTGCCTTGGTTCCCTGGATTGCGGCTGCCGGCGTCGTGGCGGTGGCAATTAAGACAAAGTCGATGTTGTGGTGCTGCGTCTCGGGCATCGTGTTCTATTTCGTTTTGAGCCTCGTATAAGAGCAGGATGCGTTATCGTCCCGGCCTAACGAATCAAATTTCCCACCGAGGCGGTCTGCTTCTTCTGGTACCATGGTCAAACTTTACTGTAGTAAAGCGTGACGTGGGCTTTTGTTCCGCGTCAGCGGAAATGGGGGTTTCATGGCACAGGGAGCGACCGCCAACGAGCAAAAGAAATTCAAGGTACCGCGTATCCCGGGCGACATCATGATCTATCCCATGATCGTTGGCCTTTTGCTCAACACTTTCTGTCCGCAGGTCTTTGAGATCGGCGGCTTCTTTACGGCTGCCTTCCGCGGCGGCTCCAACACCATCGTTGCCGCGATCTTGCTGTTTGTGGGCGCCGGCATCAGCTTTAAGTCCACGCCGGGTGCCATCAAGACCGGCATCGTCGTGCTGATTCCTAAGCTTGTGGTGGCAGCCGCGCTGGGCCTGGGCGTTGCGTATTTCTTTAACGACAACTTCCTGGGCCTGAGCTCCGTGTCCATCATCGGCGGCATCACGTTTTGCAACATGGCGCTCTATACGGGCATCATGGGCGAGTTCGGCGATGAGTCCGAGCAGGGCGCCGTGGGTATTCTGTTCTTTACGGCCGGCCCCGCCGTCACCATGATCATCCTTGGTGTCTCGGGTCTCGCCAACATTCCTGTCGGTACAATCATCGGCTCCATTTTGCCGCTCGTTATCGGCATGGTTCTGGGCAACCTCTTCCCGTTCATCAAGAATCTGCTGGTTCCCGGTGCCAATCCCGCGATCGCCGTTATCGGATTTCAGCTCGGTGCGTCCATGAGCCTGTCGAGCTTTATCACCGGCGGTATTTCCGGCATCTTGCTGGGCCTTATCACGCTGTTTGTCGTCGGTCCCATCACCTTTGCGTTCGAGCGCCTGTGCGGTGGTAACGGCAAGGCCGCTGTGGCTTGCTCCACTATCGCCGGCACGGCTATGACCACGCCGGTTGCTCTTGCCGAGGTCGCGCCGCGCTATGCCGAGCTTGCACCCACCGCGTACGCCCAGATCGCCACCGCCGTTATCATCACGGCAATCATGGCTCCGATTCTGACCGGCTGGGTCGACAAGAAGTTCTGCCAGGGCAAGGAGGACCTGTCGCCTGCCGGTGTCGAGGCCATCGAGGAGGCTGTCGCAACCGATATCGACGGTGAGTAACGGCCGTTACCGATAATTGATTCCGGCGTGCAACTCGCGCCGTTTGAGCGCCCGAACGAGAGCTGTCCTGCAGTGACGTTCGGGCGCTCTGCTATTATTCCCCTTACCCCTGCGGGCAGGGGTGTTTGTTGCCCAGATTCGAATTGGTCGATTCAGACCACTTGGATATTGAAAGGATGGCGGCTAGTGGTTAAGGCACTCAAGATTGAGATATTCGTGCTATGCATGATTGTTCTTATCGGGCTTGCCGTGCGAAGTCGTCGCTCCTTGTTCTCGAGCACCCAGCAGCTATTGTTTAGCATGCTTGGCTACACCTCTGCCGCGTACATACTATTCGATATGGTCTGGACGCTTTCGGACGGTGTGGACGGCACGTTGGGCATTGCTGTCAACTGGATTTCCAACGCGGTTTCGTTTTCGCTCTTTGCCGTCGCGTGTCTCATTTGGTTTATCTATTCCGAGACGGTGCAGGGTTCTCGCCTTTTGACCTCGCGCTATAGGGTGGTGCTTGTAGCGTTGCCTACGGCTCTGGTGGTCGTGCTGGCTTTTACCAGTTACTGGACGCACGCCTTGTTCTATATCGATTCGCAGGGCGTGTATCGTCGCGGCTTTGCCTATATGATCCAGCCCATCGTCAGCTACTGTTACGTTATACATACGTCCCTGCATGCGTTTGTGCAATCTCGCAGGGTCGAGAGTCTGCAGACGAAGGCCATCTATCGAACCTTGGCATTTTTCGCCATTCCGGCCCTGGTGGGTGGTACCTTTCAGGTCGTATGCTCGATGCCCGGCCTTTGTGTCGGCATAATGATTAGCATGTTGCTGCTCTACATCATCTACCAGGAGCAGCTCATCTCGACCGACCCGTTGACTGGCCTCAACAATCGCAACCGTTTTGAGACCTATATGTTGTCGCTCTTCTCAAACGTGGATCAGGCCGAAGACGTGTATCTGCTTATGATGGACGCCGACGGCTTTAAGCAGATTAACGATCGCTATGGACATGTGGAGGGCGACCATGCTCTCCAGGTCGTATCTGCTACGCTCAAAGAGGTCTGTTCGGCGTCTGGCGGCTTTATCGCACGTTATGGCGGCGATGAGTTCGTGGTGCTTCAAAAGGCAGCAGCGGAGCAGGACATCATAGACCTGTGTTCGGCGATTAACGACGAGCTCGCTCGTGCCGAGGTGCCGTATGCATTGCGGATGTCCATCGGTTACGCGCGGGTCGGCGATAGTGTTGATACCTGGCAAGACTTACTTCGCGCTGCCGATGCGGAGCTCTACCGCGTCAAGGCCGAGAAAAAGAAAGCCGGCGTCCAGATACGCTAGAAAAAAGGGGCGAACGCTGGCGTGCGTGGCGCCCCTCAGCTGACCGATGTACTCCATTAAACTAAAATATGTGAATCCCTCCTGCTAAATAAGGGCAGTTCGTTAGGCCTTTTTGGGTTTGTTGACGATGATGATGCCGCCGCAGACCAACAGCAGGGCAACGATGACGGTAACGGGGCTCGTGCCAGCGCCTTCGCCGAGCAGCAGCGCGCTCAGCAGCACACCAAAGACGGGGTTCATAAACCCAAAGACCGAGACGCGGCTGACGGGGTTGACGGCAAGCAGGCGCGACCACAGCGAGTACGCGACGGCGGAAATGAGTGCCATATAAATGATGAGCGTGATGGCGGGGGCGATTTCGGTGGGGGACAACGTGCCGCCCATCAAAAACCCGATGGCGGTAAGGACCACGCCACCGACTAAAAACTGCCAGCCGGCGAGCAAGACGCCGTCATGCTCGCGCGAGAAGATGCCAATGAGGCAGGTCGACAGGGCGCCCGCAACAGTGGAAGCCAAGATAAATCCCTCGCCGTCGAGCGTAAAGCCAAAGGTGCCATCCGCGCCCGAAAGGTTGACGAGCGCGACGCCTGCAAAGCCCAGCACACAGCCAAGCACCTTGGGCGTATTGAGCCTCTCGGTGTGAAATGCCAGGGCGGCAAAGAGGATTGCGAGAAAGTTGGCGCTGGCCTCGATGATGGAGCTCGACATGGCACTGGCGCGCGAGAGTCCCAGGTAGAAAAAGAAGTACTGCCCGATAGTCTGGAAGAGCGACAAGACAAAGATGGGCTTGATGTCACGAGCCTGCGGAATGAGGGGGCGGCGTTGGGCCGCACTCATCCCAACGATAACCAGGGCGCCGGCAAACGTGAAGCGCAAGCCCGCAAAGAGCAGCTGTGAGGCGCTATCGTGAGCGGGGATGCCAAAGAGTCCGTAACCGATCTTGATGCAGGGAAAAGCCGACCCCCAGAGCGCGCAGCAGACGAGGCAGCCCAGGATGAGTCCGGGCAGGGTGGCGAGATACGGCTTGCGGCTTTCCATGATGTCCTTCCTGTATGCGCGAAGCAAAAAAGAACCCGCCACCGGGCGTGCCGGTGGCGGGTGTTGTTACCCGAGGGGATTGTACCCGATGGGACGCATTAAGCGAAGTAGGCCACGCCGCTCTCAAAGATCGGCATGAACTTATCGCCGGGGACATGCTCGGGCACGTTGCGGTACAGGTTGTCGCCGCGGCGCTCGGCATGGCCCATCTTGCCCAGGACGCGACCGTCGGGAGAGGTGATGCCCTCGACGGCCAGGACGGACCCGTTGGGGTTGACGTCCAGGCCCATGCCCGGCTCGCCGTTCTCGTCGACGTACTGTGTGGCAATCTGGCCGGCGGCCGCAAGGCGCTCCACCAGCTCCGGGCACGCCACAAAGCGGCCCTCGCCGTGGCTGATGGCAATGGTGTGCACGTCGTCGACGCTGCACTTGGAGAGCCACGGGCTCAGATTGGACGCCACGCGCGTGCGCACCAGGCGGCTCTGGTGACGGCCGATGGTGTTGAAAGTC
>URWM01000159.1 GCA_900551655.1 uncultured Collinsella sp. | reverse complement strand
AGATTCCTCTACGTCTCGTGGGCTCGGAGATGTGTATAAGAGACAGGTCATGAGCTCGCTGTACTTCCTGGACGAGGTGCCGTTTAAGGACGTCGTCATCTACCCGACGATCCTGGCCAAGGACGGCAGCCGCATGTCCAAGTCCAAGGGCAACGGCGTTGACCCCATGGACCTCATTGGCATGTACGGCGCCGACGCCATGCGCTTCAACCTGCTCACGCTGTGCACCAACAACCAGGATGTTAAGTTCGACGCGAACATCGACAAGAAGACCAAGAAGCTTATCGACAGCCCGCGTACCGAGCAGGCCAAGAGCTTTGTGACCAAGATCTGGAACGCCAGCCGTTTCCTGCTCATGAACATGGAGGGCTACACGCCCGGCGAGCCCGTCGTGGAGACGCCGGCCGACGCCTGGATGTTCAGCCGCCTGGCCAAGGCCGTGAAGATGGTCACCGAGGGCATCGAGAACTATACCTTTGGCGACATGGCCCGCGGCGTGCAGCAGTTCTTCTGGAACGAGGTCTGCGACTGGTACGTCGAGGTCACCAAGGCCCGTCTGAAGGGCGAGGGCCGTCTGCAGGCGCAGCGCAACCTGATCTTTGTGCTCGACACCTCCATTCGCCTGATGCACCCGCTTATGCCGTTTGTCACCGAGGAGATCTGGGACAACATGCCGGCGAGCGTGCTCGATCTGGACGCCGAGGGCAACGTTGACCGTGCCGAGGCGCTCATGATCGCCAAGTGGCCCGAGCCCGCCGACTACGCCAAATATGTTGACGAGGACGCCGAGCGCGCGTTTGAGCTGTGCCGTACCGTCGTGTCTGCCGCCCGCGCCACCCGTTCGCGTTACCGCTTGAGCCCCAAGGCCGAGCTCGACGTTGTCGTGCGCGCCGGTGCCGAGGACATCGAGAAGCTCGAGAGCCTGCGTTCGACCATCGAGCCGCTGGCAAACACTGCCTCGCTGGTCATGGGCACCGACGTTGAGAAGCCGGCTGCGAGCATCGCCGTGGTCGACAGCGGCGTCGAGGTCTTTGTGGTGCTCGAGGGCAAGGTTGATCTTTCGGCCGAGAAGGCGCGCCTGGAGAAGGAGATTGCCGCGGCCCAGAAGGAGCTCGCCGGCTGCGAGAAGACGCTCGCCAACGAGGGCTTTGTGGCTAAGGCTGCGCCCGCCGTGGTCCAGAAGAAGAGGGACCGTGCGGCCGAGCTCAAGGAGATCCTGGTGGCGCTGACTGCTCAGGTTGCTGACTTCTCGTAGATCTTACTGAGGGGCGCGTCCCGACGCTTTGCTCTCCGCTGCGGACACCTATTCCGCCGTTCTAACGAACGGCGGCTGGCTCGACGCTGCAAACGCCTCTGATGGCCAATCTGCCGTTCAACTTCGGGCGCATGGGCATAAGCCCTATGCGCCCTTGTTTCACGGCACCTTGGCTTATCAGAGGCGTTTTCGC
This sequence comes from uncultured Collinsella sp., assembly GCA_900551655.1. Classification (GTDB taxonomy): domain Bacteria; phylum Actinomycetota; class Coriobacteriia; order Coriobacteriales; family Coriobacteriaceae; genus Collinsella. The sequence goes on along the minus strand of URWM01000159.1, from coordinate 3,170 downwards.
TGACTATCCTCAACCTATACTGTTTTATTTTTCTATGAATGGCGGTTCTGAAAATGCCTAAGCGTTCTGGCTTGTATACCGTTCCTTTTGAGTTTGATTTGCTTTCGTTTGATGAGGCTGTGGGGCTTGCTGCTGATACGGGGCGGATTTCTGGGGATGCTGGGCCTCTGCTTGAGACGGTTGTCGATATGCTCGATGAGCTGGGACGTCCGGACGAGTATTTCGATTGCATTCAGGTTGCCGGTACCAATGGCAAGACTTCGACCACGCGTTTTTCGGCTGCCATCCTTCGTGGTGAGGGGTTAAAGACCGCACTGTATACGTCGCCGCAGTTGGTGCGCTATCCCGAGCGCATGGAGGTTGATGGGCGCGTCGTGAGCGATGGGTCGTTTGCCCGCGGCGTTTCTGCCGCCGTCGAGGCGGGGCATCGCGTGAATGCTCGTCGTGTGGCGGCGGGGGAGCGCGCCTATACCATCACGCCGTTTGACCTGCTGACGGCTGCCGCGCTGGTGGTGTTTGCCGAGGCTGCAGTGGACGTTGCTGTGCTCGAGGTTGGCATGGGCGGCCGTTGGGACGCCACGAGTGCGACCGATCCCGTCGCCGTTGCCATTACGGGCATCGGGCTCGACCACACGCGCGTCCTGGGCGACACGCTCGAGGCCATTGCGGGGGAGAAGGCTGCCGTCATCAAGCCCGGGCGCTTGGTTGTGCTGGGCGAGGGCACGCACGAGCCGAGCGTTCAGCGCGTGATGGATGCGCGTTGCCGCGAGTGCGGCGTTGTGCCGCTCGTGGTGAGCCATACGACGACCAAGGCGCCGGCGCATGTAGGCGATGCGGTGGAGTTCAGCTGCACCACGCCGCGTGCGATCTATACGTCAAGTATGGTCAAGCCGGCGTACCAGCCGCAGAATGCCGCGTGCGCGATTATGCTGTGCGAGGGGTATCTGGGTCGCGAGCTCGACCACGATGTGCTTGATGGTTCGCTCATGGGCTGCCCCACGCCGGGTCGCTTTGATGTGCTGGGAACCGATCCGCTCAAGTTGATCGACGCTTGCCATAACCCCCAGAGCTGCGAGAACTTTGTGAGCGCGCTGGACGAGATCGACCCGTGCGTGGAGAATCGCCCCACGCTGCTGTGCGCCGCGCTGGCCGACAAGGATGTGGCGGGCATCGTTGATGTGCTGATCCCGGCCTTCCCGCGCGTGGTCGTAACCCAGACCGATTCTGATCGCGCCCTACCGGCAGAGGAGCTTGCTGCCCTGGTGGATGCCGACAAGCTCGCGGGCGTGTACCCCAGCGTATCCGAGGCCCTTGCAGCTTTCGAGGCCGCGGGCGAGCCCTTCGTGGCGGCCGGCACCATCACCCTAGCCGGCGAAGTGGCCGGCCTGCTCCGTTAACCCATCCCCTCAGCAGTTGCGGTGAAATAGTCCCTGTTTTTGGGTTCTAGCAGCCCATCCAGGAACTATTCCACCGCAACTTAGTTTGGGGGCTAGGGGACTAGGCTAGTCGAGGCGAACCGGATCGTGGGGGTAGGCGTTGAGAATCTCGACGCCGTTCTCTGTCACCAGGGCTAGGTCCTCGATGCGGACGCCGGTGCGGCCGGGGAGGTAGATGCCCGGTTCGATGGAGAACGTCATGCCTGGCTCCACGACCTGCTCGTTGACGAGCGAAACGTCGCCCGGCTCGTGGTCTTGCAGGCCGATCGAGTGGCCCAGGCGGTGCGTAAAGTACTTGCCGTAGCCAGCGTCCTCAATCACGTCGCGTGCGGCGCGGTCTAGGTCACACATGCGCACGCCCGGTGCGATGAGCGCCTCGGCGGCCTCGTTGGCGCGGCGAACGATGTCGTAGATGCGTGCCGTCTCCTTGTCCGGCTCGCCCCAAAAGAATGTGCGTGTCATGTCCGAGCAGTAGTTGCGATGACGCCCACCAATGTCGAACAGCACCACGTCGCCGCGCTTGAGTACGGTGCCGTCGGGCTCGTGATGCGGGTCGCCCGCGTTGGCGCCAAAGCTCACGATGGGAGGAAAGCTAAAGCCCTCGCAGCCGTGCTTGCGATACAGACCGAGCATCTGGTCGGCAATTTCGCGCTCCGTCACGCCCTCGTGAACGAGTTTGATGGCGTCGGCCATCACGGCGTCGTTGTCGGCCGAGGACGCGCGCATCAGCTCCTGCTCGGCGGCATCCTTGTGGGTGCGTGCGGCGGTGACGGCAAAGTCGCCCAGGAAGAACTCGCTCGCGGCGTGACAATCAATAAGGGGCATCAAAAAGCCGGAGCGCATAACGGCGTCGATGCCGAGAGGCTTGGCAGGATCGATCTCGCGCGCGATGGTGTCGGTCACGACGTCGGTATCGGTGTGATAGGCGACGCGGGCATTGTCGTACTCGGGCAGCTGATGCAGGGCGTTGACCAAGATCACCGGCTCGGCATCGCGTGCGAGCAGCACGCCGCAAAAACGCTCGAACATATCGGCATAAAAGCCGGTCAGATAGTAGATCGACCACGGGTCGTTCACAAGCAGCTGCGCGCCGGGGTGCTGAGCCTCGAGCGCATCGAGCACGCGCGCCACGCGCTGGTCATCGACATGTGCCATACATCGTCCTTTCGCTAGGGTGCCACCATGGTATCCCCAATGCCAGGGTAGTCAATTTGGGACGGGGCTATTTTAGATGCGTCAAACATGCGGGCTGATAGGTAAAAGTAGTCAATATGGTCCCGTCCCAAATGGGCTGGTTTCAAAAGTATGGCGGATTACGGGGCTGGACCTATATTACTTGACCATGGGAAAAATCGCGAAATTAAAACCGCAGGTAGACGTCTTATCAAAAATCGAAAACTGCCGGTATGGATGGGGGTCTCCGAATTGGCCCCGTAATCCGGCATAGTTTTGAAATGGCACTAAAGTAGGCACAAGCTGAATACCGATTCCAAGGATAGTTGCGGTGGAATAGTTCCTGGATGACGGGGTTTTGGCGGAAACCAGGAACTATTCCCCCGCACCTGCTGAGGAGGGCGGGGTGGATGGCGGGGGTAGCTAAAGACCCCCGTCCTAAATTAGCTGCTTAGGCTGGGTCGATGTCCATGCTGGCGATTAGGTCGGTACCGGTGTCTAGGAGGTTGGGTAGGACCTGTCTCTTATACACATCTGACGCTGCCGACGAAGGCTTAGGTG
>URWM01000158.1 GCA_900551655.1 uncultured Collinsella sp. | reverse complement strand
GGTTTGTACTTGAATATTCGAAACGCCTATCTCCCACCCGCAATCCTCGAGGTTTATTGCAGGCAGGCAGGGTTTTCGACAAAAGAAGCCTTAAGCCGTATGCGCTTGCACAAGCGCCATCAGCTCATGCCAGGACCGGCGCTCGCGTAAGCGCTCGACCCCCTGGCGGTCCATAAAGATCTCAGCGAGCAGCGAGCTCAAGATCCGCGCCTCATCGCCGCCCGACCGGGCAAACGACACCATAAAGACGATATCGACCTCATGGCCGTATTCGTCCCAAAGAATGGGATGTTCGAGCAGGCCCACGGTAACAAAGGCCTCGGCGCTCAAAGGATGCATCCCATGGGGCATGGCCACCCCATTGCCAAACGAGGTGGCACTCGCGCTCTCGCGCTCGGCAACCTCTTGGGCAAACTGGGCATCGACACGGCCGCTCTCGACGGCGCGCTCGGAGAGATATCGGAGAACGGCCTGCTTCGACGACGCCTCAACGCGGTTGAAGAACAGGGCACGGCTAAAGAAAGCGCTCAGGGAGTCCGATTGCGCAGCGTCATCACTCAGCACCTTGCGGATAGCGTTGACATCGCTCGTCTCCAAGAAGAAATCGGCCTCGCGGACGGGCACGGGCAACTTGACGTTGAGCGGCACCGTTGTGAACACGTAGTCGATGTGCGAAAAGTCGAGCATTCCCACGCGGGCGACGTCGCATGTCTCAATCGACTCGATATACATACCAAACTGCTTGCGGTACTGGTGCTCGAGCATACGGGCGCTTCCCGCTCCCGAGGCGCACACGATCAGGATGCGTTTGCGACGCGGCTGGTCGGCTTGCTGCTCGAGGGCCAGGGCAAATGCCATGGCGATGTAGCCGAGCTCCTCATCAGAGGGCTGGCTGCCAAAATGACGCTCGAGTACCTGCGAGGTGCCGGCCGCCATCGAATAGGCCAACGGAAACCTCGTCTTGATATCGGGCAGCATGGGGTTATCCATATGCATGTGATATTCAAGGCGATAGCCCAGAGGGCCAATATGCCGAGCAAGGTTCATGCGAAGTTCAAGATCGCTGCTAAAGTCAAACCTAAACTCATCGTTGACCGCACATACCATCTCGGAAGCGATCTCCCACATCTCGTCCGAGATAACGGCCGAGCCCTTCTCGGGCACGCCCGTGCCCCTGCCGAGCAAATGGATTGCGATAAAGGCAACCTCTTCTCGGGGCATGCTCACGCCCAGGACATCCTTGATGTTTGCGGCAATCTGGAAAGCCGCAGCGTATTCGCGCGTTCCCTCCAGCTTTAAAACGTCCGATTCTGCAGCCGGGACATAGCAGCCCTGCTCGATGCGGCCAAGAGCGATGTAAAGATGCATGATGAGATTGCGGGATGCCAGCGAGCTCACCGTGACGGGCGAGGCAGTCAGGGCATCGTGCACACATGCGGCGATGGCCCGCAGGCGCTCGGCGAGCTCTGCATCGTCGGTGTCGGGCAACACGGGCCTCACCAGCGAGGCCAGACACAGACGCCGTTGCGACTCCCCACCCGCAACGCGGATTCCGTAGCGAGGGCGCTTTTCGAGCGTCAAGTCAAATTGGGCGAGTTTCTGCTCTACCAGACGCATGTCATTGGACAGAGTTCGCGCCGAAACGTAGAGTAAATCCGCATACTCCTCAATCGTCACCCACTGGGACCGCATGAGAAGGTCGTTAAGAAGGAAGGACACACGGCCGTCGCGCGTATCAGGAATGCCCGGATGGGCCAGAGCCGCACCGTCTAGCAAGCGAGCAAGCTCATCTGCATGTGCAACATCGATACGATATTGCCCTTTGCTGCCAACGATGCGTGCAACCCCCGCAAGCTTGTCGTTTGCGCGATGGATATAGTTTCTCACGGCGCGCTCGCTTACCTCGAGACGCTTGGCAAGCACCGCGACAGCGACAGGCTGAGCGTCCTCGATCATATTTACAAGCTGCTTGACGCGAGCATCCATGTCCTCCTCCTTTCCCTGCGTCTAGTCTAACGCGGTAAAGAATGACACTCCACGTCGCGCTCGTTCCGCCAACGCGGAACAGGTTGCGGGGAGTCCAGCTGAACTTATAGGGAGCACGGAGAGAGGGCCCGAAAGCAATGCGTCGGTGTGAGATGCGCTTTCCGCAGTCATTGGGGACAGATTTAAATTAGTAGTCATTGAGGACGTTCTTGTTTGACTAGTCGTTTAAGAACGTCCCCAATGACTACCCACCCATCGGGGACTAGGTAAATAGCAAAAGCCCCGCAGTCGGAGCGGACTGCGGGGCTCATGAAGAGAGGCTAGTTTGTGGGCGCCTTGCCTGGCGCCCACGAGAGAGGCAATGGAGTAGAGGCTACTCGTGGATGCGGGTACCGGAGAGGCCGGCCATGGTCTCGGCGGCCTTGTCCAGGGCGCCGATGATGCAGGTGCGGCCCTTGCGGGAACGGGCGAACTTGATGGCGGCGCGGACCTTGGGCTCCATGGAACCCTTGCCGAACTGGCCCTCGTCGGCCAGGCGCTCGGCCTCGTCGGCGGTGATGTCCTCGAGCTCCTCCTGGTTGGGCTTGCCAAAGTTGATGGCGACATGCTCAACGGCGGTCAGCAGGAACAGAACGTCGGCGTCGCAGTCCTCGGCCAGCAGCTCGCCGCCCAGGTCCTTGTCGATGACGGCGGGAACGCCCTTGTAGCAACCCTTGTTCTCGTAGTCGCGGACGACGGGGATGCCGCCGCCACCGCAGGCGATAACGATGAACTCGTTGTCGAGCAGGTTAAGGATGGAATCAGCCTCGACGATCTTCTTGGGATCGGGGGAAGCGACGACGCGACGCCAGCCGCGGCCGGAATCCTCGACGAAGACCTTGGAGGGATCCTCGGCCATGAACTCCTTGGCCTGCTCCTCGGTGTAGAAGGGGCCGATTGGCTTGGTCGGGTTCTTGAACGCGGGATCGTCCGGGTCGCACTCGATCTGGGTGACGACGGTGGCGGCGTGCCAGCGCTTATAGCGCTTGTGCATCTCGCGGCCGATGCCCTGCTGCAGGTGATAGCCGATGTAGCCCTGGGACATGGCGCCGCACTCGGGCAGCGGCATCTCGGGGGTGCCGATGGCGTCGTGGGCGGCGGCGAAGGCGTTCTGGATCATGCCGACCTGCGGGCCGTTGCCGTGGGTGATGATGATCTCGTTGCCCTGCTCGATCAGGCCGAGGAGAGCGTGGGCGGTGTTGCTCACGGCCTCGATCTGCTCAACGGGGTTGTTGCCGAGGGCGTTGCCGCCAAGGGCGACGACGATACGATCGGGCTTGCCAAGAGGCTTAGACATTGCTGGAATCCTTTCTGTAAAAGGCCTACAACCCATTAATAACCCGCGCCCGTGCGATACGCGAGTTTATTAAGGTTTATATTCTCTTTATCGCTCATTTTATTCATTTTGAAAATAGTTGAACGGTGAACGGTCGTTTTTATCCGCTCAGCGTACAGAACCCCAGCTCAGATATGTTTACGCCATTTACGTGCGACTTTATTTTAATAGAGCAGGGATTAGACCAGATTATGCAAACTGTATCTTTGCTAAACACAAAACAGGAAGCGTAATATCTTACTCGCACTATACGAGATTCTATGCACTTATTGGACGAGTATGCAGCCCTGCAATAACATGGCGTTTTTCATCCAGCATAAGGAATAGACGAGTGCCTATGCCGCGCGTCGGCCGGCAGCCGGCGAGCCGTCTCGTCGATTGCCGCTTCCAGAAAATCAAAAACTGTTATTGCACGCGCACTTGCGGCATGGTACTTTAGCGAAGAACAGCGCGGGCTGGGGCGACAGAGATCTGTCGTGAAGTTTGGGTTCGGCGACCCCGCTGCTGTCTTCTCCTTATCCGCCAGCGAGCCCCTTGAGCGACGGATTGAGGAGGTCCTTACTATGACAAAAATGCTCAAGATCACGCTGAATGGCGAGACGTTTCTCGCCGATATGCTCTGGGACAAGGCTCCCGAGACATGCAAGCTGTTCGAATCGTCCTGTCCGGTCGAGTCACGTATCTTTTCGGCCAAGATCTGCGATGCCGAGGTAACCTATCCCGTATCGGGCCCCATTGCCAATTATGAGCACATCGAGAACCCCGTTTTTCACGAGCCGGCGGGCGCCGTGAGCTGGTATGGCGGATGGTCGTCAATCTGCATCTTCTTTGACGTGTGCGAGCCCTTTGGCACCTGCAACATGTTCGCCCGCATCTGCGAAGCCGACCGCGAGCGCTTTGCCGCCGCCTGCCGCAATGTCTGGGATAACCAGGGCATGTACATCAAAAACGAAATCGTCGAGATCGAAGCGGAGGCCTAAAGATGATGGATATCAACACCCTGCTCACGCTCGACCTTGCTGAGTACCCCACTGCACTTGAAGCCCTCGCCGACCAAATGATGCTCGAGGAGCCGCGCGATATCGACTACATGCGCCGCCGTAAGCTTGACACAGGCCGCGAATTCGCCGTCTGGAACTTCACCGTCGGCTACTGCATGAACGCGGCCGACGCCCTCTCCCTCCTGCGAGCCCAGGCCAACGAAAACGCCAACGACGGCACCGCCGACCTCGCCACCCTCAACAACAGCGCCTGTCTCTTATACACATCTCCGAGCC
>URWM01000157.1 GCA_900551655.1 uncultured Collinsella sp. | reverse complement strand
CGAGATTCCTCTACGTCTCGTGGGCTCGGAGATGTGTATAAGAGACAGCCACGGGCACCACGATTGCGCCCAGGTCGCCCAGCACCATACTTGCCGTGGTGCCGGCGCCGCCGGTGGCTCCGAGCACGAGAGCCTTCTTGCCGGCAACCTCAACCCCCAGCTCCTCGACCAGGCACTGAAAACCAAAGTAGTCGGTGTTGTCGCCGCGCAGGCGGCCGTCGGGCAGGCGCATGATGGTGTTGACGTTTCCCATGCGTTCGGCGAGTGGGCTCAGCTCGTCCAGGTAGTCCATGACGGCACGCTTGTAGGGGATGGTTACGTTGGTACCTTCCCACTCGTCGCCCGTCATAAAAGCCTCAAGATCCTCGGGCTCACGCTCAAAACGCACATACTCCAGGCCTGCGAGCTCTTTGTAGATGGTCGGGGTGTAGCTGTGGCCCAGCACGCGGCCCAGCACGCCGTAGGGGCGGGTTGCGGCGGTATCGGTCATCTAGAGCACCTCCGTGTAGCTGCCAAAGTAGGTAAAGCTCTCGCACACGTCGTCGATGGAATCGAGCAGGTCGTCGAGGGCCTTGCTGCCAAAGGGGCAGTCCAGATCAAAGTAGAACATAAACTCAAAGTCGCGGCCGGGGATGGGGCGGCTCTCGAGCTTGATGAGGTTGATGTTGAGTGCGTAGAAGCGCTCGAGCACGCGATAGAGGGCGCCTGGCTCGTTGGCCGTGGTGATCATGAGCGAGGTGCGATTAGCGCCGGGGTAGACGCGCGGCTCGCGGCTGATGACGACAAAGCGCGTGTAGTTGTTGTCCGAGTCCTGGATGTTGGGCTCCAGCACCTCGAGGCCATACAGCGTGGCACAGCTGCGCGAGGCGATGGCGGCGACATCGGTGCTCTCGGAGTTGGCGACCATCTCGGCCGACATAGCCGTGTTGGGATACTTGGTGGCGTGCAGGTTGTGTGCCTCGATAAAGCCGGCGCATTGCGCGATGGCCTGGCCGTGGCTATAGACCTCACGAACATCCTGTAGCTTGGTACCGGGTTTGACGAGCAGGTTGTGGTCGATCTTGAGGCGCAGCGAGCGCACAATGTGGAAGTCGAACTGCGCGAGCAGGTCGTAGACAGCGTTGACGGAGCCGGCGGTGGAGTTTTCGATGGGCAGCACGCCGAACTCGCAGAAGCCGTCGCGGACGGCGCGCATGACGCCCTCGAAGGTCTCGAAGAACGCGATATCGGGCACGTCGAAGAGCTTGCACGCGGCGATTTGACTATAGGCACCCTCGACGCCCTGACAGGCGACGCTCGCCGTCTGGGGGAAGGGCGTGTCGAGGGGCGCTGCCATGGCATGGGCCTTCTGCGACACTGTGATGCCCTTAAGCTCGTTGATGTAGCGCTGCTGCTCGGCCTTGCTCATGCTCATGAGGAGGCGGAACAGGGTGATGGTCTGCGCCTCATAGCGCTCGGGCGCGCGGCTGGCGAGGTTATTGAGCTTGGAGCGCTCGCGGGCGGGGTCGAAGACGGCCTTGCCCATCTCGATCTTTGATTTGGCGACCTCGGTGGCAATGTCCATACGCTCGACAAAGCTGTTGAGGAGCGTGGTGTCGATGCCATCGATGGCCTGGCGGATGTCAGCAAGGTCCATAGAGACCCCTTTCACGTGTCGGTGATTTTTCTGGGACGGGGATTAAAAAATCATTCTGAGCGCGGGGCTTTGTCGCCAACTGCATACACAACAGAATGATTATTTAATCCCCGTCCCAGAAAAATCACTGGTGGTTGACGGGAGCGCCGCAGTTTTGGCAGAAGGATGCGTTTGCCTCCAACATTGAGCCACACTGTGGGCAAAAATGAGCGGACTCAACTGGCTGAGCATCATCGATTGCCGTCGGCACCTGCTGCGTCGGCGGGACCTGTTGCACAGGAGGCATTTGCTGGTACGAATTGGACTGCGGAGGCTGAGGCTTATTCGACGATTCCTTGTTCAAGATAACGGCAAAGGCAACAGCCGCGACACCACCAAATACAACTAGCAAAACGAGAAGATCGAATACACTAAGGCCTATCATCGCAAATCAGCTCCTCATGTTGCGAAAGATGACGGATGCCGAGATTTTATCGCCGCACCGCAAGCCCCTCCTAGTGCGCAACACCCATCCACCCTGCATGATTTTCTGGGGCGAGGATCAAAATCATTGGGGAATGGAGCGTGGCAAGCGTATGTCTTCGGGGTATAAGACGGCTAATTGTATGCCGCTTTTTGAAAGGAACCCTTATGCCCAGCGTTGCCGTTCTTGCCGCCGATGGCTTTGAAACGATTGAATGCCTGACCATGGTCGATGTCATGCGTCGCGGCGGTGTGCGTGCCACGCTCGTCTCGATCATGCCCACGCGCGAGGTCGTAAGCTCGTTGCAGATTCCCGTAACTTGCGACGCACTCTTTGACGAGATTAACTTTGACGAGTACGACTGCGTCGTGCTGCCCGGCGGCCTGCCCGGTGCCACCAACTTGCGCGCAGATCAGCGCGTCTGCGACGTGGTCTGCGAGTTCGCCGCGACCAAGCACGTCGCCGCCATCTGCGCCGCCCCGTTTATCCTAGGCGAGCTCGACCTGCTCGAGGGGCGCCATGCCACGTGCTTCCCTGGCTTTGAGAAAAGTTTCCCCGAGGGCGCCTATACCGGCGAGAAGGTTACGCAAGACGGCAACATCATCACCGCCAGCGGCATGGCCCAGTCGCTCCCCTTTGCGCTTGAGTTGCTGCGTACGCTCGCCGGCGACAAGGCTGTCGAGAAGGTTGCCGAGGGCATTCAGCTATGATTTTGGCTTCGCAATCACCGCGCCGCATCGAGTTGATGCGCGAGGCAGGGTATGACATTCGCGTGATTCCCGCAGATATCGACGAGACTCCCTTCGACGGCGAGGCCCCGCTCACGCTTGTCGAGCGCTTGGCACGCGCCAAGGCGGCTGCCGTTGCTGCCGAGTATGCCGAGCCCAATGAGCTGACGGTCGCGGCCGACACCATCGTCACCTTTGACGGCAAGATTCTGGGCAAGCCGGCAACCGAGGACGAGGCGCGCACCATGCTCCGTGAGCTTTCGGGCCGCACGCACCAGGTCGCAACCGGCGTCTGCATCGTTAAGGCAGGCGATACGGCCGCCCCGCATGCCGCCGAGAGCCTGTCCTTTGTCGATGTGACCGACGTGACGTTCTACGAGCTCACCGACGAGCAGATCGAGCGCTACGTCGCCTCGGGTGAGCCCATGGACAAGGCCGGCGCCTACGGCATTCAGGGCACAGGCGGACGCATGCTCGTGCACGATATTTCGGGCGACTTCTATAACGTGGTGGGCCTACCCATCGCCCGCGTCGCGCGCGAGATTCAAAAACTCTCGTAATTGCATCTGGCGCTGGGTATTCCCCAGCGCCTACAATTTTGGCGTACCGTACGGATCCCGACCGGGCACAAGGCGCGGCGGAAAACCGATAGGAGTTAAACATGGACACACTGCTCGAGGCCATTGACGTCTGCGATGTCGATGGCTTTTGCTATGGCAACTATACGGACGAGGAGGCCGGCACCGGTTGCACCGTAATCGTGGCACCCGAGGGCGCCACCGGCGGCGTTGACGTTCGCGGCGGTGCTCCCGCTTCGCGCGAGACCGACCTGCTACGACCCGAGAACACCGTCGACAAGGTCCACGCCGTCTGCCTTTCGGGTGGATCGGCCTTTGGCTTGGAGGCCGCAAGCGGCGTCGCCCGCGAGCTTGAGAGCCGCGGCATTGGCCTTCCCGTCGGCCCCACGCAGGTGCCCATCGTATGCTCCAGCTGCATCTTCGACCTCGCCTTTGGCGACCCCACCGTGCGCCCCGATATTGAGGCTGGCATCTCCGCCGTGCGCGAGGCGCTCGACAACACCCCCACCACGCTCGAGCAGGGCAACGTAGGCGCCGGCACCGGCGCCACTGTAGGCAAGCTCATGGGGCCTGCCACCTGCATGAAGGCCGGCCTTGGAGCTGCTGCCGTGGCGCTCGGCCCCATCAAGGTGGGCGCCGTGGTCTCGGTCAACGCCTGCGGCAATGTCGTCGACCCCTTCACCGGTGAATGGGTCGCTGGCATGCGCGCCGCGGCCGACAGCGACCAGATCGTCGACATGGAACTCGCAGCCTTTGCCGCCGCCGGATCCATGCAGATGCCGCTCGACCGCACCAACACCACCATCAGCTGCATCGTCACCAACGTGGAACTCACTAAGGCACAAGCCACCAAGGTCTCCCAGATGGCCGCAGACGCCTACGCACACGCCATCCGTCCCACGCACACCACCAACGACGGCGACACCATCTACACCCTCGCCAGCGGCAAACTGGGCGCCCAGGCAAGCGCCGCCGTTCCCCTAGACCTGCTGGGCATGCTCGCCGTAAGGGCTTTGCAAACCGCCATCGTAAACGGAGCCAAAACCGCCAAAACCTCCCACGGCATCCCCGGCGCCGCAAAGTAGCCTAACCTGACCGGTTGCCCGGTGGGGCTTGGTTATGTTTGCCGCTCTACAGTCCTGGCTCGCACGAAGAGCACATTAAGTGCTCTTCGGCTCGTGCGGAACTCGCGACAAACATAACCAAGCCCCACCGGGCAACCTACCAACCAAGTCTTTTCAGCCCAGGCCCCTGTGTACCGCGCG
>URWM01000156.1 GCA_900551655.1 uncultured Collinsella sp. | reverse complement strand
CACCTAAGCCTTCGTCGGCAGCGTCAGATGTGTATAAGAGACAGACGATATCGTGCCCGTCGGCGCGCAGCAGGGCGATGTCCTGCACCACGACCTGACGGCTCACGCCCACCTCGCGGGCAAGCGCGCTGCCCGAAACGGGATCTTTGGCCCCCTCGAGCACGGCCATGATGGCACGGCGACGCTCGCGGGCGTTCATTATTTACCGTCCAGCAGACGCAGGTGCTTAAGCGAGAGGTCGAGGATCGGCGCGGAGTGCGTCAGGGCGCCCGAGCTAATAAAGTCGACACCCAGGTCGGCCAGAGCGCGAATGTTGTCGGCGTCCACGTTGCCCGAGCACTCGGTCTTGGCGCGACCGTCGATAAGCTCGATGGCGGCGGCCATGTCGTCATGGGTCATGTTGTCGAACATGATGATGTCGGCGCCGGCCTCAACGGCCTCGCGCACCATGTCCAGGTTCTCGCACTCAATCTCGACCGTCGTGGTAAAGGACGCATGGGCGCGCGCCATCTCGATCGCACGTGCCACGCCACCGGCGGCGTCGATGTGGTTGTCCTTGAGCATGACGGCCGTCGACAGGTTGTAGCGGTGGTTGCTGCCGCCGCCGATCTCGACTGCCGCCTTCTCGAAGACACGCATGCCCGGCGTGGTCTTGCGCGTGTCGACGAGCACGGTCTTGGTGCCCTCGAGTGCCGCGGCCATCTGGTGCGTATAGGTGGCGATACCGCTCATGCGCTGCAGGTAGTTGAGTGCCACGCGCTCGCCCGAAAGCAGTACGCGCGCGTCGCCGCGCACCTGGCCCACATGGTCGCCGGCATGCACTTCGTCGCCATCGGCGACATCAAACAGCACGGAGCTTTGCGGGTCCAGCAACTCAAAGGTGCGGGCAAATACGTCCAGACCGGCGATGATGCCGTCTGCCTTGACGATGAGCTCAACGGTAGCGGGACGCGCCGTGGGGCATACGCTCGCCGTGCTCACGTCCTCAAAGGTGATGTCCTCGCGCAGGGCCTGCAAAATCAGATCATCGACGACGAGCTTCATGGTAATGGGATTCATGGTCTACTCCTCCACGGCCTGCGTGCCGGCGGCACGGGCCAAATCATCGATTGCAAGGGTATCGGCGCTCAGGGCGCGGTGACGCCCGTCGAGCGCGGGCTCGCCCGCCTGCTCCACGGCAAGCGACTCGCCGGTGCGCATACGCCAAGCGGCACGGCGGCCCCATACGAGGGACTCGAGCAGGCTGTTGGAAGCCAGGCGGTTCTTGCCGTGTACGCCGTTGCAGGCCGTCTCGCCGGCGGCGTAGAGCTCGGGCATCGAGGTGCGGCCGTCTTTGTCGACCCACACGCCGCCCATAAAGTAGTGCTGCGTGGGCGTGACGGGAATGGGCTCGTCCAGGATGTCGCGGCCGTCCTCCAGGCAGCGCGCGCGGATGTTGGCGAAGTGTCCGGTCACCACGTCGCGCTCGACGGGGGCAAAGCTCAGCCACTCGTGCTCGGTGCCGTCCTGCTTCATCTGCTCGCGAATAGCGGCGGCGACCACATCGCGCGGCTGAAGCTCGTCGGTAAAGCGCTCGCCAGCGGCGTTGAGCAAAATCGCGCCCTCGCCGCGGCAGCTCTCGCTGATCAGGAAGGTGCGGCCCGGCTGCGGCGAGAACAGACCCGTGGGGTGAATCTGCACGTAGTCCAGGTGCTCCATCGTAATGCCGTGCTCCTGGGCGATGTAGCAGGCGTCGCCCGTGAGCTGCGGGTAGTTGGTCGAGTGGTCGTACACGCCGCCGATGCCACCCGTCGCCCACAGCGTATGGCGGGCGTGAATCTCAAACGGCTCGCCGGCATGCACGCCCTCGGCGGCATTTGCCAGTTCGTCGGCGGGACGAACCGAGTCGCCCTCGTCCACGGGGACGGCAACGACACCGGTGCACACCGTGGCGCCATCGCGCTCGTCGGTCAGAATGTCTGTCATGGCCACGTGCTCAAGAATCTGCACGTTGTCCAGCTTGCGGACGGCCTGGAGCAGCTTGGTCGTGATCTCCTTGCCCGTAATGTCGGCATGGAAGGCGATGCGCGGGCGGCTGTGCGCGCCCTCGCGGGTAAAGTCGAGGCCGCCATCGGCCTTGCGCTCAAAGTCCACGCCCATCGCCAGCAGGTCGTTGATGACCGAGCGGCTCGAGCGGATCATAATGTCTACGCTCTCGCGGCGGTTCTCGTAGTGACCGGCGTGCATGGTGTCCTCAAAGAAGGCATCGTAGTCCGAGCCCTCGGGCAGCACGCAGATGCCGCCCTGCGCGAGCATCGAATCGCACTCGTCGACCGCACCCTTGGAGAGCATGATCACGCGCGTGCTCGTCGGCAGATTGAGAGCCGCATACAGGCCCGCCACGCCGCAGCCGGCAATGACGACATCGCACTCCATGACGGGGTATTGCTTAGTTTCCACAGGAATCCTCTCCCTTGTAATGTGACATAAGGGACTGCCCCTCATGTCACATCGTTCTAGCGCGCCGCGTACTCGAGCATGCGGTCGAGCGTAATTTTGGCCTGGTCGGCCGCCTCGTCCGACACGCCGATCTGTACCTCGCCCTCGCCCGTCTCCAGGCATCGCACGAGCTTTTCGAGTGTGATGAGATCCATGTTGACGCAGGTGGGCTGCACCGCGGGGAAGTAGAACTTTTTGCCGGTGCCCTGGCAGCGGCGCTCGAGCTCGTAGAGCACGCCGCGGACCGTCACGATGATGAACTCGCTCGCGTCGGACTCCTCGGCATACTTGATGATGCCGGCAGTAGAGCCGATGTAGTCGGCCTCGGCCAGGACGTCGGCCTTGCACTCGGGGTGCGCCAGCACGAGCGCGTCGGGGTGCGCCTCCTGCGCGTCGACGATCTGCTCGACGGTGATGATGTGATGACGCGGGCAGTAGCCGTTGTTGAGGATAACGTGCTTTTGGGGCACCTGCTCGGCCACAAAGCGGCCCAGGTTCTGGTCGGGAATGAACAAGATGTGCTGCTGCGGCAGCTCGGAGACAATCTTGACGGCGTTAGAGCTGGTAACGCACACGTCACTCCAGCTCTTGATCTCGACCGTCGAGTTGACGTAGCACACCACGGCCAGGTCGTCGCCATACTCGGCGCGCGCCGCGTCGACCGTCTCGCGCTTGACCATGTGCGCCATGGGACAGTCCGCGCCCGGCTCGGGCAGCAGCACGGTCTTGGTGGGGTTGAGCAGCTTGGCGCTCTCGCCCATAAACTCCACGCCGCACAGCACAATAGCCTGCTGCGGCAGGCTTTTGGCGAGCTTTGCCAGGTAGAAGCTGTCGCCGACGAAATCGGCCACAGCCTGGACCTCGGGCGCCACATAGTAGTGCGCCAGGATTACCGCGTCACGTTGGGTTTTTAGTTGCTGAATAGCCTCGACGAGCTCTGCGGGCACCAGTGCCGCGCGCCCCGTTGCCGTCGTTGCCGATGCTAGGCCGGCCGCAATATCGCGTGCAAGCTCCGACGCATCCATGTTCGCACTCTGTGCCATCAAGGCCCCTCTCTTTTGGCGAATCTTGGGGCTTTAGTATGACACCTGGCTTTACAGCTGACAAGACAGCTGTAAAGCCAGGTGTAAAGTCGGAATAAAGATTCAATCTTGGGGCGGGTCCATTTTCGAACTGGCAAGCTGAGGATAGTTGAAAATGGACCCGCCCCAAGATTCGAGCAGCCCGTTTTGCCTTGGCCGAGAGGCGGCGGGCATAAAAGCGGGCCCAAATCGCTCGATCCGGGCCCGCTGGGGACTGGCACGCGACTACGCGCGGCGCTTCATGGCCCACGCCAGCAGCAGAGCTGCCACACCGGCTGCGAGTACGGCACCAGCCATGACATACGTGCTGTCGCCGGACTCAGGCAGCGTCTCCTTGCCAGCCTTCTTCTTAGGCTTGGAAGTCGTAGTCGTGGTCGTAGTAGTCGTAGCGGTCTGGCCAGGAGCGGGCTTGGCAGCCTCGGCAACGGTGAAGGTCGTCTCTGCCGTGCCCGTGCTCGAAACCACGCTCAGCTTATGCTCACCTACGCAGAGCGTATTCAGGAAGCTCGCCTTGAGCGTCACGATCGTAGAGCCCTTGGTGAGCTCGTAGTTCTCGGCCGCGACCTCCTTATCGACAACCAGCACCTGCTGGAAGAACTCGAACGGCGCGCTCGAGCGGAAAGTCAGGTCCTTGGCGGCCTCGACCACCATCGTCTGGCCCTTTCCGTCGGTGATCTCGGGCTTCAGAATCGCGATCTCCTCGGTCTTGCCCTTCTCGCGGCAGACGGTGCACTCCTGATACCTCTCGCCCTTGGCCTCGACAGTTGCCGGCGTGCGGACGACCCACTCAAAGGTGTGCTCGGCCTTGTCGAGGACTTCGCCGCAGCGGCAGTTATGCCAGTGGCTCTTGGCGTCGTGTGCCCAGCCGGTGCCGTCGGGCTCGTGCTTGAGGACACCCTCGACCGTCACATTCACGTCGTGCTCGACGTCCTTAAGCTCAAAGGTGCCGGCGTCGGAGAGCTTAACGGCCTCACCGTCAACCTTTACGGCGTAGTCCTTGCCCGCAAAGTACGCACTGTCGATGCTCATGGCAAGCGTTGCGGAACCGTGCCAGTCGAGCTCGGTTGCCGTCGCGGTAAGCGTGTAGCCCTGTCTCTTATACACATCTCCGAGCCCACGAGACGTAGAGGAATCTC
>URWM01000155.1 GCA_900551655.1 uncultured Collinsella sp. | reverse complement strand
ACGAGATTCCTCTACGTCTCGTGGGCTCGGAGATGTGTATAAGAGACAGCCCTTGGCCTTTAGTTTGATACAAGTTCCGCACGAGCCGGAAAGCACTTAATGTGCTTTCCGTGCGAGCAGGACTGTTCGCAGTAGCAAACTAAAGGCCAAGGGGCCCAGTCAACCTATCAGCAGCGATTACTCAGCAGTTAGTTGAATTTGAAGATCTTTGAGGCAAGATGGTATAGGCCGAGTGTGGTTTTGTCTCCGGCCCGTCCACGCAGGTTGGTAAAGAATCCGACCACGCCGTAGCGAGCGCGACGATACATGCGCTCGTCGTACTCTTTCAGGTCCTTCCACAGCGTCTTCAGGCGCTCATCGGCACAATCTTCCTCGGAAAGCTTGGTGAGCACCGAGCAAATCGCCATCATCATGGTGAAGTAGCCCATCATGTACGAACGCAGACGTGAGGACTCAACGTCCTGGTACAGGTGGAACGATTCCATCATGATGCGCGTTACGCGGAACTGCTGGCCCAGGCGCTTGACCATCGTGGCCTCATTGACGCTCTGGCCCTCGCGACCGATAAAGTAGCGATAGAGGTCGATGTCGGCGTAGTACATGGTCTTGCAACGCGGCAGCGGCACGTAGGCGTAGATGTTGTCCACATAGAACGTGTGCGGCGGCATGGGAAGGTTGGACTCGCGCAGCACATCCGTGCGATAGCACAGGCTGTGCATGAGCAGATTCTGATCGGGACGGAAGTGTCCGATCTGGTCCCAAGAGAAAATCTTTTTGCGCGGCAGGGCAAACTTGTAGCCAATAGCGGTATGCGTGCCCTCGTAAACCTTCTCGTACACGTAGTTCGAGATAAACAGGTCGACGCGCTGGTCGCGCTCCTCAAAGCCACGCAGAATCGACAGCATGGTCGAAAGGGCAGCGCCGTCAAGCCAGTCGTCCGAATCAACAACCTTGTAGTAGGTGCCCTGTGCCTCGCGCAGACCCGAAAGGACGGCAATACCGTGGCCGCCGTTCTCCTGGTGCACCGCGCGAATGATACCGGGATAACGCGCCTCCCACTCATCGGCCTTATCGGCCGTCTCGTCCTTGGAGCCGTCGTCCACCACGATAATCTCGATATCGGTGGCGTAATTGCTCCCCTCCAAGATGGAGGTGATGCAATGGTCCATGTCCTTGGCGGCGTTATACGAGGGAATACCGAATGTTATGACTTTATGCATGGCAGGCGATAATCTCATCCGAAAGATCGAGGGCGGAATTGGTCACGGCGTCCATATCGTAGTAACGATACTCGGCCAGACGACCCACCGGGTGGAAGTTCGTCAGGTTCTGGACGCGCTCAAGATAGCGCTCATAGAGCTCACGGTTCTCGGGCTCAAGAATGGCGTAGTACGGCGTCTCGCCCGAGCCGGGCGTATAGGCCTTGGAATACTCCTTCATGATGGTGGTCTTGCCGGGCAGGATCTGACCGGTCATGTTCTTGAACTCGGTAATGCGCGTGTAGTCCTCGCTCGTGGTGTAGTTGACGGTGCCCACGGGCTGGAACTGGTCCATATCGAGCGTCTCGAACTTCATATCGAGCGTGCGGTACGGTAGCGCGCCCAGATCGAGATTGAACAGCTCATCGAGCGGACCGGTGTAGACGATCTCGCCACCATAGACCTT
Source organism: uncultured Collinsella sp. (assembly GCA_900551655.1). Lineage (GTDB taxonomy): Bacteria > Actinomycetota > Coriobacteriia > Coriobacteriales > Coriobacteriaceae > Collinsella. The sequence continues at coordinate 3,083 of URWM01000155.1, read as the reverse complement.
GCCGTCGATCTTGACGGTAGTCTCGTCGATTTCAAAGAGGTCACGGGCGTCCACGTCGCAGAACACGTCGATCAGGTCGTGGTCGAGCATGTGCTCAAAGAGCGCCGTGTAGCCCTCCTGCGGCATGCCCTGGAAGGGAGCTTGCGGGAAGTAGCGGTCATCATCGCCCACAAAGACGGGAACGCGGCCGGTGATCGAGGGATCGATCTGATCGGGCGTCTGGCCCCACTGCTTCATGGTGTAATGCAAAAAGACGTTCTCGTAGACGTAATCGGCGACCTCGGCAAGATCCGGGTCGTTCTTCTTACGCAGCTCCATAATGGGCACCTTGACATCCTTGCCAAAGGTCTCCACGAGCTTCTGATACAGCTCCTCACCGCGCTCGTCACCAAAGGCGAGCTTGAGACTCGCATGGTTGAAGGGCACGGGCATAAGGGTACCGTTGATGTTGGCGAGCACCTTGTGCTGATAATCCGTCCACTTGGTAAAGCGCGACAGGAAATTGTGCACGCGCTCGTTAAAGGTGTGATAGATATGCGGACCGTACTCGTGGATCAGGATTCCGGCCTCGTCAGTGCAGTCATAGGCATTGCCCGCAATGTGGCTACGGCGCTCCAAAACGGCAACACGATAGCCGATGGTCTCGGCGAGACGGCGGGCACAAACGGCACCGGCATATCCAGCACCGACGACAATCATGTCGTACGCGCCGGCGTTAAAGCCTTCAGGCAGGCCTGAGGTAATCTGCATCGATACTCCTTGTCAAAAGCCACACGCTTTTTAACTGGGCTTTTTCTCGAACATACGTCGAGACATATTTATCAGAGCGATTATAGCGCTAATGCGTCCTATAATGAGCTTGCCACACAAGGAAAGCTCAAGCACCGCGGCGTACATTATTGAAAGGTAAACCCGCTAGCAGCGGGTTTATTCGTGTACAGCCGAGGGCCTGGAGCTTAGCGAAACGCTTGTAAGGAGTATCATGAGCGATTTCCTAAACCGTATGAAGTCTGCCGCCAAGGCCGACCTTAAGACGATCGTCCTGCCCGAGGGCGAGGATCCGCGCACTATCGTCGCGGCCACCAAAATCATCGAGGAGGGCCTGGCAAAGATCGTCATCCTGGGCAACCCCGACGAGATCAACGTTCCCGGCGCTACCGTCATCGACCCGCGCAATGCCGAGAAGCACGAGGAGTATGCGCAGAAGTTTGCTGAGCTCCGCGCCAAGAAGGGTGTTACCATCGAGCAGGCTCGCGCCCAGGTGATGGACGCCACCTACTTTGGCACCATGATGGTCAAGATGGGCGACGCCGACGGCCTGGTCTCCGGTGCCTGCCACTCCACCGCCGACACCCTGCGCCCCGCGCTGCAGATTCTCAAGACCGCTCCGGGCACCAAGCTGGTCTCGGCCTTCTTCGTAATGTGCACCGATACCCCGCAGTTCGGTACCGACGGCACGCTGATCTTCGCCGACTGCGGCCTCAACATCAACCCGTCCTCTGACGAGCTCTCCGAGATCGCCATCGCCTCGGCCCACTCCTGGTCCACCTTCATGGGCAATGTTGAGCCGCACGTGGCCATGCTCTCCTACTCCACCATGGGCTCCGCCGGTGGCGAGGTCGCCAAGAAGGTCCAGGAGGCCGTGAAGTTCTGCAAGGAGAAGGCTCCCGAGCTCGCCATCGATGGCGACCTGCAGCTCGACGCCGCCATCGTCCCCACCGTCGCCCAGCTCAAGGCTCCCGGTTCCTCCGTTGCCGGTAAGGCCAACGTACTCGTGTTCCCCGACCTCGAGGCCGGCAACATCGGCTACAAGCTGGTCCAGCGCTTCGCCGGCGCCGACGCCTACGGCCCCATCCTGCAGGGCATCGCCAAGCCGGTTAACGACCTGTCGCGCGGCTGCTCTGCCGACGACATCGTGGGTGTCGTGGCCATCACCGCCGTCCAGGCTCAGATGGCTGAGTAGCGTACATATCCCCTCGGGACCCCACAGGGTAAAGCTCTGAAAACGTCCTCGGACATGCATGAAACCCCCGCTGCGCACTTCGTGCGGCGGGGGTTTCATGCGTCCTGCGGAATATTTTCAGAGCTTTACCCTGTAGGGTCCCTGCCGCCACGTAGCAATCAGGGAATCCGGGGTGGACGGCGGCTTGGCTACGCGCTGGAGCTGAAAATCTGAATGGATGGGTGCCGTTGCTGGGAGCGCAGGCGTTGCTGATGATGATCACTTTGGAGGCTGAAAGGCCGGTGGGCTTCGGCGGTTGTTGTGCCGGAAACTACATCCCAGTTTGGAGGCGGATTGTGGGATGTGGCTTCCGCTTGGGGCCTGTTTGGGAAACTTTGGGACGGAATTTTGCTTTATTGTGGGTCGCACTTTCCGCAACGTGCCTCAACCGGAAAGCGTGTCCCAGTATTTGCGCTCGAAATGGGATGGGGTTTCCGCCGTCCGCCTGCTAGTAAAAAAGGCCTCCGGAGCTGTTGCTCTGGAGGCCTTTCGTTTACTTGCAAATGCGCGCGTTAGTTGTTCTTGGTCAGGCGCTCGACGTCGTGGGCGATCATGTATTCCTCGTCGGTGGGGATGACCATGACCGTGACGGCGGAACCGGCGGCACTGATGACCTGCGGGCCGTTGCCCACGGCCTCGCGGTTCTTGTTGTTGTCGATGCGCACACCCAGCCACTCAAAGCAGTCGCAGAAGGCCTTACGGATCGACCAGTCGTTCTCGCCGATGCCGGCGGTAAAGGTAATGGTGTCCACGCCCGCCATGGAAGCGATCATGGAGCCGGCCTGCTGCATGGCCTTATAGGCGAACATATCGAAGGCGAGCAGGCAGCGCTCGTCGCCCTCGGAGGCGCGCGTGCGGATGTCGCGGGCGTCGTTGGAGATGCCCGAGATGGCAAGCAGACCAGACTGCTTGTTCATCATGTCATCGACTTCCTGGTAGCTGTAGCCGCCCTCGCGCTGCAGGTAGCACACGGTGGCCGGGTCAATGGAACCACAACGGGTGCCCATCATCAGGCCATCGAGCGGCGTGAGACCCATCGTAGTGTCGCGGCACACGCCGTCCTCGATAGCAGCGAGCGAAG
>URWM01000154.1 GCA_900551655.1 uncultured Collinsella sp. | reverse complement strand
CGGTTATGGATTCTCCGCACGTGGCGGACGCCAGACGGGCATGCGCTTTAAGCCCAAGACCCGTAAGCTCAAATAGGGGAGGCTCGTAGATGTCTTCCCAGATGACGGTTATTATCGCCGGTATCGTGCTGGTTGTGGCCATCGTGGTCGCACTGGTCATCATGCGTCGCGGCGATTCTCGTTTTACCTACGATACGCAGCATGGAACGGCCCCGCGCGCCACCGAGGGCGAGGGCAATACCGCGGCGACCGCCTTTAAGGGCCGCTTCTCCATCCTCACCACGGGTGTGGGCGCGATGTTTGCGGCACTTGCCGTCAAGCTGTGGGGCATGCAGATGGTCTCGTCGGACTATTACGAGAAGCGGGCCAATAGCAATCAGACTCGCACCGTTACCACTCCCGCTGTGCGCGGCCGCATCCTCGACCGCAATGGCGTGGCGCTTGTCCAGAATCGTCCCTCACTTGCTGTCGTGGCCTACCGCGACCTTGCCGAGGATGAGGTTCTAGTTCGCCATCTTGCCAACGTGCTCGGTATGCCCTACGTGGCGGTTCTGCGCAATATCCAGGACAATTCCGAGGGCGCCCAGAGCCTGCATACCATCGCGACGGACGTCCGTCGCTCCACGGTTGCCTATATTCAGGAGCACGCCGGCGAGTTCCCGGGCGTCAAGATTGCCGAGCGTACCGAGCGCCAGTATCCATATGGCGAGACGGCATGCCATATCTTGGGCTATACCGGCACCATTACCTCCGAGCAGCTCGAGGCCCAGAATAAGAAAACCTCTGGTGATGATGATGCTTCTGCTGGCCGGATTACGTACCAGTCTGGTGATATCGTGGGCCAGGCGGGTGTCGAGAGCTACTACGAGAACTTGCTGCAGGGTATTCGCGGCGAGCAGACGGTTAAGGTCGATGCCTCGGGCAACGTGACCGGACAGGCCGGCGCCGTGCCTGCCAAGGCCGGCTCTGACATTAAGCTCACGCTTGACCTCAAGATCCAGCAAGCCTGCGAGACGGCGTTGGCGAGTGCTATCGAACTCGCCAAGACCACGGGTTACAGCAACGCCGGCAACGGCGCCGTGGTGTGCCTCGACCCCAACAACGGCGAGATTCTGGGCATGGCAAGTGAGCCCAAGTTTGATCCGTCCGTGTTTATCGGTGGTGTCTCCAACGACGTGTGGACCGAGCTCAACGACGACGAGGGTTCGCACCCGCTGCTCAACCGCGCCATTAGCGGCCAATACATGTCGGCTTCGACCATCAAGCCGCTCTCTGCTCTGGCCGGTCTTGAGTTTGGAACCTACACGTCGGGGCAGACGACCAACTGCACGGGCTATTGGACGGGTCTGGGCAAGTCGTGGGGCAAGTACTGCTGGCTGCATTCCGGCCACGGCACCATGACGCTGCAGTCGGGTATCGCCAACTCGTGCGACCCCGTCTTCTACGACATGGGCAAGGCGTTCTTTTATGACGAGCAACATTCCGAGGGCCTGCAGGAGATCTTTCGTCGCTGGGGCTTAGGCAAGACCTGCGGTATCGATCTGCCGAGTGAGGGCGCGGGCCGTATTCCCGATGCCGAGTGGAAGGAGTCGTACTTCACCGACGCCTCTGCCGAGGACCGCAAGTGGAACGCTGGCGATATGACGAACATCGCTATCGGCCAGGGCGACATTCTGGTGACGCCCCTGCAGATGGCGTGCGCCTATATGGGTCTTGCCAACGGCGGCAAACAGTACGTGCCTCACGTGTTTTTGTCTGCCGTGTCGCGCGATGGCGACGGCGATGCCTATAAGTACAACGGCAAGGGCAAGAAGAAGCGCCTGGAGGCCAAGATCAACAGCGATTCGGATTTGGCTCTTGTTCGCAACGGCATGCACGACGTGATTTATACGGCATCGACGTCCCTGGCGGCACACTTTGGCACCCTGACGCCGCAGGTATACGGCAAGTCGGGCACGGGCGAGAAAAGCGGCGAGGACGAATACGCGTGGTTCTGCGCCTATGCACCGGCCGATGATCCCAAGTATGTCATCGCTACTGTCCTGGAGCAGGGCGGCGGCGGCTCAGATACCGCGATGCATGTCGTGCGCGACGTGCTCGGTGTGATTTATGACGAGCCCGATACCTCTTCGGCCTCGGGCGATTCTTCGGTTCGATAGGAGGTTGCGATGGATTTTTCTCCGGCGGATCTGTTCCGTTCAACCAAGACCGGCTCTCGCAGCAGCCTGGACCGCGTCAACAAGCAACTTTCGGCCTCGCGCGGCACGTTTCGCCAAAAGGTGCATATCGGTGTGCTCGTGGCTACTGTGGCGCTCGTCGCCTACGGTGCCATCATCATCTGGTCGGCTTCGCAGTTTAAGGCCGATGCCTCGTTCTCACGCCATCTGCTGGGAATTGGCATCGGAGCGGTGCTGGCGGTGCTGGTCTGGCGTACCGACCTGCGCGGCATCTCCAACTTCTCGACGGCGCTGCTCGTCATCGACCTGATCGTGATTTTCTCGCCCAAGATTCCGGGCCTGTCCTATACGGGCGGCCTAGGTATGACGGGCTGGATCAAGATTCCCGGTATCGGCTTGACATTCCAGCCGGTTGAGCTTGCCAAGCTCATCACCATCTTCTTTATCGCTACCCTTGGCTCGCAGTACAACGGGCGCATCGATACCGTCCGCGACTACGTCAAGCTCTGCGGCATGCTGTCTATCCCGTTTTTGGCCGTCGTCGCCATGGGTGACCTGGGTTCGGGCCTGGTCGTGCTGGTTTCGGGCGCCATCGTTATTTGTATGAGCGGTGCACGCCGCGAATGGGTGCTGTCGACCCTGGCTCTATTGGTGGGCTTGGTGGCGCTCGTCCTAGCGCTCGATTCGGTTTTCGATTCGCTGCTCGGCCACGACGTGCTCATCAAGCAGTACCAGATGAACCGTCTGACGGTCTTTATCGACCCCGATAATGCCGATTCGGACGACGCCTACAACCTGCAGCAGTCGCTTATTGCCGTTGGCTCGGGCGGCTTCTTTGGTAAGGGTTTGGGCCATGCGACGCAGTCTGCCGGCGGCTTTCTGCCCGAGTTCCACACCGACTTCGTCTTTGCCTTCCTCTCCGAGACCTTCGGTTTTTGCGGGTCCTTTCTGCTCCTGTGCCTGTATGTGCTGCTTATGTTCTCGACGATTCGCGTCGCCTTTAAGTGCGAGTCGCTGTTCCTGCGCCTGTCGTGCGTGGGCATCGTCGGTATGTGGGCATTCCAGACCTTCGAGAATATTGGCATGTGCATTGGCATGATGCCGATTACCGGTATTCCGCTACCGTTCATTAGCTTTGGTTCGTCGTCGATGATGATTCAGTTGCTGACGGTGGGTATCGTACAATCCATATGGCGGCATCGTTCGGGCGCCGCGTAACCGCTGGAGGGGTTTGCCATGAAGATTCCCGTAGATAAGTTGACCAGCGCTTTTAAGATGGGCGCGTCTGTTAAGAAGGACTCCGATACACCGGTGCGTGTCTCGGTTTACCTTGATTCGACTGCGTCTCGCTTTTTGGTCGAGACGGTGCGCGATGCCTTTGTGCCGCAGACGACTTCGGGCATTGTGCGTGTTGATCGCCTGGGGGAGGACCGTATCGTTCCCAAGGCCGATACCGACGTGGTGCTGGTCCTCTCGTGCGGATCCGACCGCCTGGAGAGTGCCGTGCAGGAGCTCGTGATTGCCGGCGCGCCCGTGTGCGTGCTTGCCGAGTCCGCCGTCGAGGTGCCGTTCGTTGAGGAATCTACGCCCATGCTCGGCGTGGTGGCAGCGACCGATAAGACCTATCTGCTCGAGACACTTGCCCGCTGGATTCTCGATCGTACGGACAAGGAGACGGCTTTTGCCGCCAACTTTGCCTTTATGCGCATCGCGGCGGCAAATCGCATCATTACCTCGTGCGCGCTCACCAACATGGCGACGGGCGCCCTGGTGTTTTTGCCGGGTGCCGACTATCCCGTGATGGCGCTGGCACAGGTGGGCATGCTCTTTGAGCTGGCGGCCATCTTTGGACGCGGCATAAAGCCCGAGCGCGGCTACGAGGTTGCGGGCGTGCTCGCCGGCGGTCTGGTGATTCGCTCCGTCACCCGCGCATTGGTGAAGCAGACGCCGCACATCGGCTTTGTCGTTAAGGCGCTTACCGCCGCTGCGGGTACCTATGGCATGGGTCGCGCGCTCGTGTCGCTCTACGAGCGCGATGTGGACTACAGCCGCGCCAATGAGGTTGTCAACGCCACGTTTTCGCGCGTTCGCGACCTGGTGACCACGGTCGCCGGTGCCACCCGTCCTATGAGTCCTTTCGAGGATGCATCCGATCTCGCTGCTTAGGGGTTTCTTTTGCGCGTTCCATACCAAGACTGTTTTCATCTGATCGAGCCGTTGCTCGCTAAGGTCGAAAAGCCGAGCCGCTATATCGACCACGAGTGGGGCACGCTCTCAAAGGCCGATGCCGACTATCGCTGCTGCATGATCTATCCGGACGTGTACGAGGTCGGTCTGCCCAATCAGGGCATCGCCATTCTCTACAACATCCTTAATCAGGCCGAGGGCATTTCCTGCGAGCGCGGCTACGTGCCGTGGCCCGATATGGGCGATGCTATGCGCGAGGCGGGTATTCCGCTGCTGTCGCTCGAGGGTGCGGCGCCCGTGGCCTCGTTCGACATCGTCGGCATGCACGTGCCGCACGAGATGGCTGTGACGAACTTCCTCGAAGCGCTCGATCTCGCCGGCATTCCGCTGTTGGC
>URWM01000153.1 GCA_900551655.1 uncultured Collinsella sp. | reverse complement strand
CCTAAGCCTTCGTCGGCAGCGTCAGATGTGTATAAGAGACAGCCACAGGCCTGCGCCAGACCGGCAAAGATCTCCCGACCGGGACGTGTGTCGTCATGCTGCACAGGCAGCACGGCATTGCGGAAAAACACGCGTGCATCGTTGGCGCCCATCACTGTGCCCGCACCGCGGTCGGCCTCCAGATACGTCACGTCGGGCAGTACGAAGTCGGAAGCGCGCGCCGTCTCGGACCAGCGAATATCAATCGTCACGAGCAAGTCGAGCTGCTGCAAAATACTCAACCAAGCCTGCGCATTGCCATAGCCCGCACCGGGGTTACTGGCATAGACGATGAGCCCACGCAAATCGCCGGCCAGAATCGACTGGCCGATGGTCGTGCACAGGCCGCGCACCGGATCGACCAGTGGATAGCGCTCGGACCCCAACTTGGGCCCACACGGCACCGACGGCGTCGCGAAACGCACAGGGTCCAAGTCGCCCAGTACAAGCGATGTGGGCGGATTGAGTGCGCCGCCCGCGTGTCCGATGCAGCCCAGCAGCACATCGACCAAGCAGATAGCGCGCGCGGTCTGGGTGCTATTGGCATACGCAATACCGATGCCGCCATGAAAGCCAGCATCCACCACAGCGGCAGGCGCGGCGGCAGCTAGATCGCGCGCCGTGGCAACAATCTCTTCGGCCGGCACGTCGCACATCGACTCGGCCCACTCAGGCGTCCAAACAGCAGCAGCCTGCGCCAGCTCGTCAAAGCCCGTGGCATGGCGGGTCACGAACTCGTGGTCATACAGATCCTCGGCAATCAAGACATGAGCAATACCCAACAGCAGCGCCAAGTCGCAGCCCCGACGCACGCGCAGCCAGCGGTCGGCAATAGCAGCCGAACCGCTGCGCCGGGGGTCGACCACGATAATCTTCGCCCCGCGCCGGCGCGCATCGTTGAGCGCATCAACGGCCCCCATCGTCGACGAATCCACCAAGGAACGCCCCAAATACATGATGCAGTCGGTATGCGCAAGGTCGGAGGCGGGGCTATAACCTAGGCTGTGCTCCCAACCGGTAAGTCGGCTTACCTCGCAGGCGCCATCGGCACCGTACACGTTGGGCGAACCCAGCGCATGCATAAAGCGAAAGGCCCAGTAGCGGTCGAACGAGGGAACGCCGAGCGTCATGCCCAGTGCACGAGGCCCGCACTCGTCAACAATCCCCAAAAGACGCTCGGCAATCTGTGCGAACGCCTCGTCCCAGGTAATCGCATCAAACCCCGAGCCATCCCGGCGGCGTCGCATGGGGTGCACAATGCGGTCACGCTCGTCAAACGGCATTGCCAGGCGATGCCGTCCGCGGGCGCACAGGGCACGCGCCGCGCACGGATGCCCCGGCACCGGCAACTCGGCCACCACACGCCCATCCTCAACATGGGCCGCAAAGGCGCAATCGGCATAGCATCCCCCGCATGTCGTCACCACGGAGCGACCGTCATGCATAGTTCTCGATTCCATCTCGATTATTCCTTCCAGCTCAGGGGTTCAGGCCCCACCGCACCACAGCTCTGCCGCCAGCTGCCGCGACGCAAAGCCCGCAGCATCTACCGCAGCAAGACACGAAGAGCCTCCCAAAAGGCAAACGCCCCTCGGGAGGCCCGTACGTCATTCCGGCTTATTACGCCTCGGACTTCTTGGCGTAGACAAACCAGTAGCCGAGCGCGACCAGAACCGCGCCGCCCACAATGTTTCCCAGGGTGGCGGCGGACAGGTTAAACGCAATGCCCGCAGCGTTGAGCGCATCGGCGCCGGCGACGTCGGCACCATAGCCGCACGCATGCATCACGGCACCCATAGGCAAAAAGTACATGTTGGCGACACAGTGCTCAAAACCGCAGGCCACAAAGGCGGCGATGGGCAGCAGAATGCCCACAACCTTATCGACCACGGTCTTGCCGGCGGTACCGATCCACACGGCCAGGCACACAAAGATGTTGCACAGGATGCCGCGGAAGAAGATCGTCACCCAGTCGGTCGTCACCTTGCCGGCGGCGACGCTCACCATGGAATTGGCGACCGCCTCGCCGTTGAGCTTGTAAATGCCGGCCATGTACACCAAAAAGACAATGAACAGGGCACCGACAAAGTTACCGACCCACACGACGGCCCAAGCCTTGAGCATCTGGGCCAAGGTGATCTTTTTGCTCTTGAGCGCGCAGACCATAAGCGAATTGCCGGTGAACAGCTCGGCGCCACACACCAGCACCAGCACCAGGCCCAGGCAAAAGCACAGGCCGCCCACGACGCGCTGAGCGCCCCAGCCCAGCGTGTTATCGCTCAAGAACACGGTAAAGAACAGGCCACCGAAGGCAATGAACGCGCCGGCGAACATTGCCAACAGAAAGGCCTTTGCGACCGGCAGGTTGGCCTTGGTCACGCCGGCGGCCTCGGTCTTGGCCTCGATCGCGGCGGGCGCCAGGCAATCGGGAGCGGGGTACTCCACCTTGGAATCTGCCATGTCAATCACTTCTTTCCTAATCAGCAGGGACAAGCGCTCCTATTGCTCTTGCCCCAAGCGGACAAAGTGGGAAAAGTCGTTGGCGGCCACGGCGTCGTACACGGCGTCGACGGCGTCAAAGACTTCCGGGGACATGGGGTTGTAGAACTCCGTGTCGCCCGGCTGAATCCCAACGAAGACGATATCTTCGCACGATTGCTCAATCTCTTCGATCAGAATCGACAAAGGAAGCGAATGCGTGGTGAACATCGACTTGCGGGCCACATCGCGCTTGTCGAGCAAACGAATGGACCCGACGGGCAGCGCCATGTCGGCAGCATCGACCAAGACCAGACGCGGCGGACGCTCGCGCTTGACCTCGATGATGTCATCCTCGGGCGTTTGGCCGCCGTCGATGGTGTACCAACCGGCGATGGGCGCGTCCTCCATCTTTTTGGAGAGCACGGGGCCGGCGGCATCGTCGGCACGCAGCACGCTTCCCGCCGTGAGCACGATACCCGCAAACGGGGCGCCGTTCACACGGCCATCCACAACGTGACCCATTACTGCAACCTTCCCGTCAGATACACGCCCGACACATCGCGCACGCGCTCAACCAGATCGCGGAACTTCATCAGAAACGCGACCTGCTGGGCATGCAGGCCAAAGTCGTCGTCGAACACCGAGATGCCGGCCTTGGCCGACCCGCGAAAACCGCGCTCGTCGAGCAGCGCATCGCAGGCCTCGAGCAGCGACGGCACCGCCGCCTTGTCGAGCTGGCACTCGCCAAAGGAGCGGATGGCCTCGAACTTGGTCTTGGCCTCCCCCTCCGGCAGCGCGTCGACGAGCGAATAGAACACATCCACCGGCACCGACAGGCGCGGCTCAAAGCAGTCGAGCACGCCGGTGTGGTGGCCCACGGCGAGCGTGTAGTACAGCACGTCGCAGGCCTCCTGGGGAACGTCTTCCTCGGTCTCCACAAACTTACGCGTGAGCTCATAGAAGACCACCTGGTCGGGCGCATGGCCCAGGCAGGGGTCGGCGACGCCCTCGGCGGCCTCGTCGCTTGCGCGCGAGGCATCGCCAAAGGAGCCGCCGAGCATACCGGGGCCCGCAAAGTAACCAGAGCGGTCCGTGAGCTCCATCTAGCGACCTCCGGCCAGCACCAGATCCTGCAGCGCCGAGTAGACCTCAACGCGGCGAGGATCGTCCTGCTTGTCAATGAGCAGCGCCATGGCACCGCGGATATCGCCCTTGGGCGCACCCTCGAGCGTGTCCATAAACTCGTTGGCCAGGTCGCGGCCGTAACGGTAGCCGCTCATGGCGCGAGCCTCGCGCTCGATGGCAACGCGCAGCTTGTACGGCACGCCGGGGTGCAGGATATCGGCCTGCTCGCCGGCGGCCTCCACCGTGGTCTCGGCATGGAGCTTTTGGTCCAGCAGAGCCGGACAAATCCGAACTTGTCGGGGCACGGCCCCTCCATCTTGCTTGCGCAAGACCGTTCTGTTGCTCAAAAGCCCCACTGGGGCTTTCGTTGCTTCGCAAACGCAAACTTTTTTCTCCGCAATCAGCGGTCAAAGTGTCCTCAAAACGGACGGTTTGGGTGCCATCCTTGTAGTTGAACGTGACCAGCATCCGGTCATCGTACAGGAAAATGGCATTCACAAAAATTTCAATCAATGCTTTACGCTGTTTTTTCTGCGAAATATCGAATTTTCTAAATTTCAGCAACCAGAACCGAATGAACTCTTCGTTGAAGCTGGGCTTCTTCAACTTTTCATCTGCAATTTTTGCAGTCAGCTCATCTTTCTGAATTTCCAGCGCTTCCAGACGTTCTTTCGTTGTCCGGGTGAATAAGCCATCCTCGATGGCTTTCATCAGGTTGTCCAGCTTCTTGTCTACTTCCCGGAGCTGCTTTTCCAGCAGCGGGATCGTAGTATTCTCCTGATTCTGGACATCCATGATCAGTTGAACGATCTTGTCGATCACCGCATCGTCCTGAATCAGCTTCATGGTCTCCTGGACGACCAGATCTTCCAGCCATTCCTTCTGCACGGTCTTTTTGTTGCAGCCCTTGCGCCGCTTGACGTTGGCGCATTTATAATAATAGTAGGTGCGCCCAGTAGCACTGGTTCCGCTTTCGCCAAACATCAGCGTACCGCATTTGCCGCAGAACAGCTTGGTGGTCAGCAGATATTCCTCGTCTGCCTTGCCGCAGGCAGGGGCACGCTTGTTCTTATCCAAACGCTTCTGCACCCGGTCAAACAGGTCCCTGTCTCTTATAC
>URWM01000152.1 GCA_900551655.1 uncultured Collinsella sp. | reverse complement strand
GAGATTCCTCTACGTCTCGTGGGCTCGGAGATGTGTATAAGAGACAGCTCCCCAACAGCGCGGCATGCAGGCCCAGCCGATATGCAGCCGTCGCATCTTTTTGGGTAGCGCTCTCGCTGCGAGCGCTTCCGTCGTCGCCGGCGCACTTGCCGGTTGCCAGCGCCCCTCCACGCTGGAAGTGGTTCAGCCCACGACGGGCGGCGGTCGCGACGACCTGTCCGATTCCGTGATCGGCAAGGACAAGATCCGCATTGGCATGGAGGCGGCCTACGCCCCGTACAACTGGCAGGTTTCCGAAGCCAGTGAGTACACCATCCCCATCGACAACGTGCAGGGCGCCTATGCCGATGGCTACGACGTGCAGATCGCCAAGATTGTCTGCAAGGCCCTCGGCGGCGAGCCCGTTGCCGTCAAGCAGAGCTTCTCGGGCCTTATCGATTCGCTCAACAACGGCCAGATCGACCTCATCATTGCCGGCATGAGCGCCACGCCCGAGCGTGAGGAGTCCGTCGGCTTTTCCGACCCGTACTTTATCGGTTACTTTGGCCTGTTCGTAAAAGAGGGTTCGCCCTACCAAAATGCGACCAAGCTCAGCGACTTTAGCGGCGCTACGGTCCTCGGCCAAAAGGACACCATGCTCGATACCGTCATCGACGAAATCCCGGGCGTTGTGCACAAAAACCCGGTCGATTCGGTCCCCACGGTGTTCTCGAATCTGCTGCAGGGCACCTGTGACGCCGTGACCTACAACACCGAGAACGAGAAGGGCTATATGGCCCAAAACCCGGGCATTGTCCCCATTCATTTTGCCGAGGGCGAGGGCTTTAAGCAGGAGGTCGCGGCAAACGTCGGCTGCCGCAAGGGCTCGGACAAACTGCTTAAGCTCATCGATAAGACGCTCAAGGGCATTAGCCAGGAGGAACGCGACCAAATGTGGGACGCGTGCCTCGATCGTCAGCCGGCATAGGGAGGCAGCATGAAAGCCATCAATCGTCTGGCCTCCTTTATCAAGGCCGACCACCGTTATGTGTACCTAGGCACGAGCGTTATCGCGGCGCTCGGCCTGGCATTTAGCCAACGCAACCCCACGCCGCTGAGCTTCTTGGCGCCTACGGGCGTGTTCCAAGACTGCCTCTGGGCGATTCTTTGGGCCTGGCTCGTCGTGTCGGCGGCGGCGCTCGTCACCAAGCTCATGCACTGGAACGACTATCGCGAAACGTCGCCGTTCGCTTCCGAGCGCTTCCGTCGCGGCGCGCGCCTGGGCAGCTATGTCGTGGTCGCCATTGCGGCGATCTTCTTTATCGACCGTTGCGTCATGTCGTTTATCGACCTGGTGCAGGTGAGCATTGTCTCGGACTCCAACCCCAGCGACTTTTTGTCGAGCCTGGTCTACATGACCTACAAGAGCGGGGACTTCTTTATCCGCGGCATCGAGATCACCATCGCACTTGCGACCTTCGGTACCGTCATCGCCTTTTTCCTGGCGCTGCTCTTTGTGTTCCTGCGTATTCAGACGTTCGACCGCGTGGATAACGATCTCACGCGCTTCTTCAAGAGCATCGGCCGCGGCTTTGCGACCGTCTACTCTACCATCGTGCGCGGCACGCCCATGATGGTCCAGGGCCTGCTCATCTATTACGCGGGCTTCACCGTTTTGCGCGGCATGGGCTTCGAGACCGCCCAGGCCAACCAGATTTGGAGCACCTTCACCGCCGGCCTCGTTACCATCTCGCTCAACTCCACCGCCTACATGATGGAGGTCCTGCGCGGCGGCATCGAGTCCATCGACGCCGGCCAGGCCGAGGCGGCGCGTTCGTTGGGTCTGTCGCAGTGGCAGGCCATGCGCAAGGTCGTGTTCCCCCAGGGCATTAAAAACGCGATTCCGGCGCTCACCAACGAGCTCATCATCAACATCAAGGATTCGTCGGTGCTCTCGGTCATCGGCGTGTTTGACCTCATGTACGCCACCACCACCGTCGCCGGCGTGTACTACCGCCAGATGGAGGTCTACTGCGTGGCGCTCGTGGTCTACCTGATCCTGACGCTTGTGGCGAGCCGCCTGCTCGAGGCCTTTGGCAAAAAGCTCGGCGCCGAGGCTCCGGCCACGCTGCCCAGCTCTAACTAGGCTTAAGACGAGGAGAATCATCATGGCAGATACCGCCACTACCGGCGTTGCGGCCGCCGCACAGACCAATGAGCCGCTCATCCGCGTCGAGGGCCTGCGCAAGAGCTTCGGCTCGCTCGAGGTACTCAAGGGCATCGACCTGTCCGTTAACCCCGGCGAGGTCGTCACCATTATCGGCGCCTCGGGCTCGGGCAAGTCGACCTTCCTGCGCTGCCTCAACCTGCTCGAGACCCCGGACGCGGGCCACATCTGGTTCCACGGCCAGGACCTCACGGCCGAGCGCTGCAACATCAACAAGCTGCGCGAGGACATCGGCATGGTGTTCCAGGGCTTTAACCTGTTCAACAACATGGATGTGCTCGACAACTGCACGCTCGCGCCCGTCACGCTCAAAAAGATGGGCAAGGCCGAGGCCGAGAAGGTCGCGATGGAGCATCTGACGAGCGTGGGGCTCGAAAAGTTCGCGCACGCCGCCGTGGGTCGCCTGTCCGGTGGCCAAAAGCAGCGCGTGGCCATCGCGCGCGCCCTGTGCATGAATCCGCAGATCATGCTGTTCGACGAGCCGACTTCCGCACTCGACCCCGAGATCGTGGGCGAGGTGCTCGAGGTCATGCGCAAGCTCGCTGCCGACGGCATGACCATGGTCGTCGTCACGCACGAGATGGCCTTTGCCCGCACGGTGTCCGACCGCGTGGTCTTTATGGACAAGGGCGTGGTGCTCGAGGACGCCGCGCCGGCCGAGCTCTTCGGCAACCCCAAACACCAGCGCACTCGCGAGTTCCTCTCTCGCTATCTCGAGGACAAATAACCGACCGCAAACGCTTGCGTGGCAGGGCCGCTCCCGTGGGGCGGCCTTTGTCGTCACAATCGAAAGGATGTCATGGCCGAGGTTTGGCGCTTTTTTGCGCATGAGGATGATTTTGCCGATCTGGACGAGGCTGGTGCGTGCGAGCGCCTGGGCCGCGTGCTGTCGTTTCCAACCATTTCGAGCATGGATGCTGAGACGGTGGATTGGCAGCCGTTCGACGAGCTGCGCGCCTATATGCAGCAGGCCTGGCCGCGCGTGTTTGCGGCGGGCGAGGTCGAGCTTATCGATCATTCGCTGCTGGTGACGCTTGGCGGTTCCGACCCCGCCCTCAAACCCGTCATGCTCATGGGCCACATGGACGTGGTCCCCGTGGTGCCGGGTACCGAGGCCGACTGGACACATGCCCCCTTTAGCGGGCACGTGGACGACACCTACATCTGGGGCCGCGGCGCGATCGACATGAAGGATCAGGTCGCAGGCATTCTCGAGGCGGTCGAGTATGCGCTAGCGCACGGTTGGCAGCACGAGCGCACGCTGCTCCTGGCCTTTGGCCAGGACGAGGAGACGACGCAGTACGGAGCAGGCGCCATCGGTCGTGCGCTCGAGGAGCGCGGCATTGAGCTTGAGTACCTGATCGACGAGGGCGACTACCGCATCGTTCCGGCTGCCGAGTACGGCGCAGGCGAGGGCTGGCTTATGCATGCCGATCTCGCGGAGAAGGGCTACGCCGATATCGTGTTGAGGACGCGTAGCGAGGGCGGGCATTCCTCCAACCCCTACGGTGGCACCTCGCTCGAGGTGCTGAGCCGCGCCATCGCCGCAATCTGCGATATCGAATGGCCGACGCGCGTCACGGATCTGCTTGCCGCCCAGCTCGTCGAGCTGGGGCTCTACACGGCCGACGAGATTGCCTCCAACAAGGACACCATCGTGCGCGAGTGCCTCGCCAGCAAGAAGCTCTATCCGCTCGTGACCACCACCTGTGCACCGACCCAAATCGAGGGCGGTAGCACCGGTGCTAACGTGATGCCGCAGGATATGTGGTCCAATATCAATTTCCGCATGCTCGAGGGCACGAGCGTGGCCGATGTCGTGGCCCGCTGCCGCGTCGCCGTTGCCGAGGCGGGGCTCGCCGACCGTGTCGAAGTGGAGCTGGGCCCCGGCAGCTCCGAGCCTTCGCCGTCTCCGCGTGTCGGTGGACCGGGGCTCGAGGCCGTTCGCGCCATCGCCGCCCGCTATTTCCGTGATCCAAAGGGGACGGAGGAAAACGGACCGTGTGCGACGGGCGGGGCTCCTGTCAGCATCGTCCCCTCGACCGTGATCGGCGCGACCGACGCTGCCAACTACCAGCGCATTTGCTCCGAGTGCATTCGCTTCTCGGCCTTTGTGGTCGACGATGACGAGTGCGATTGCGGCGTCCACGGCACCAACGAGTGCATTACCCGCCGCGCCTACCTCCAGGGTGTCCGCTTCCTCATCGCCCTGCTCCATACGCTCTAGCCAAAAAGCAAGCCCTTGGTGCAATGGGGCCAGGTTTGTTTGCACCAATCATTCCGTGCGGGTTATATGCAGGTTTGCCTGCGCACGCTATCATATATGGGTTAGACCGCAACTATGTACCCCATACGCGAAGGGATGCGCATGTATCTGAGGATCGACATGTTCTAGCCGGGCTTACCCCCGCAGTGGCGCCGCGCGCCCCATCAACTCTGCCGATTTTCGCCTTCACGCACATAAAGGAGTCCCGCCATGCGCGACAAGCTCGAAAAGATCATTAAGGCCTACGAGCTGTCTCTTATACACATCTCCGAGCCCACGAGACGTAGAGGAATCTC
>URWM01000151.1 GCA_900551655.1 uncultured Collinsella sp. | reverse complement strand
GAAGAATGGCTCGCGCGCCGTCCGAGCGAGCTTTCCGGCGGCGAGCTCATGCGCCTGGCGATGGTCCGCGCGCTCGCGTGCCGGCCGCGCTACCTCATCGCCGACGAGTCCACCGCCATGCTCGACGCCGTGACGCAGGCCGAGCTCTGGCACGTGCTCATGGACCTGCAGGAGCGCGACGGCTGGGGGCTTGCCCTCGTCTCGCACTCGCCGGCACTCGTCTCGCGCGTGGCCACCCGGACCTTCTTGCTGGCAGACGCCGGCAAGTAAT
Organism: uncultured Collinsella sp.; assembly: GCA_900551655.1. Classification (GTDB taxonomy): domain Bacteria; phylum Actinomycetota; class Coriobacteriia; order Coriobacteriales; family Coriobacteriaceae; genus Collinsella. Next base: position 4,539 of record URWM01000151.1, on the reverse strand, counting down.
AACCCAATTCCATCTGGACGAAAAAAAGGCCGCCACCCGGAGGTGACGGCCTTGAAAGTCCGGCTTCGCCCTTGGCGAGAAGGACTTACTTGTTCAGAGCGGCGTCCACGGCGACGGCGCAGGCGACGGTGGCACCGACCATGGGGTTGTTGCCCATGCCGATGAGACCCATCATGTCGACGTGTGCAGGCACGGAGGAAGAACCGGCGAACTGGGCGTCGGAGTGCATACGGCCCATGGTGTCGGTCATGCCGTAAGAGGCAGGGCCGGCGCCCATGTTGTCCGGGTGCAGGGTACGGCCAGTGCCGCCACCAGAAGCGACGGAGAAGTACTTCTTGCCAGCCTCGAGGCGCTCCTTCTTGTAGGTGCCAGCGACGGGGTGCTGGAAGCGCGTGGGGTTGGTGGAGTTACCGGTGATCGAGATGTCGACGTTCTCGTGCCACATGATGGCAACGCCCTCGCGGACGTCGTCGGAGCCGTAGCAGTTAACGGCAGCGCGGGGACCATCGGAGTAGGGGATGGTCTCGACGACCTTGAGCTCGCCCGTGAAGTAGTCGAACTGGGTCTTCACGTAGGTGAAGCCGTTGATGCGGGCGATGATCTGAGCAGCGTCCTTGCCCAGACCGTTGAGGATGACGCGCAGCGGCTTCTTGCGAGCCTTGTTGGCGTTCAGAGCCAGGCCGATAGCGCCCTCAGCGGCAGCGAAGGACTCGTGGCCGGCCAGGAAGGCGAAGCACTCGGTGTCGTCGGAGAGCAGCATGGCGCCCAGGTTGCCGTGGCCCAGACCGACCTTGCGGTCCTCGGCGACGGAGCCGGGAACGGTGAAGGCCTGGATGCCCTCGCCGATGATGGCGGCAGCCTCAGAAGCGGACTTGGCGCCACGCTTGACAGCGAGAGCGCAGCCGAGGGTGTAGGCCCACTCAGCGTTCTGGAAGGCGATGGACTGGGTGTTGTTGACGATCTCACGCGGGTTGAAGCCCTTGTCGGTGCAGATCTGCAGAGCTTCCTCGAGGGAGGCGATGCCGTTGTCGGCGAGGCACTTGTTGATCTTGTCAGCGCGGCGCTCGTAACCTTCGAACGTAACAGTCATAGTTATTTCCCTCCCTTTCTACTCGTGAACCGGGAACACGCTGGCGACGGAGTGAGTCTCCTCGTCGGTGCGCGGGTCGATGTACTTGGCAGCGTTCTCCCACTGACCATAGTGGCCCATAGCGCCAGCGATGGCCTCCTCGGGGGTCTTGCCGGCCTTGACGGCGTCGGTGAACTTGCCGAGGTTCAGGAACTCGAACGCGATGATCTCGTTCTTGTCGTTGAGAGCCATGCGGGTGACGTAGCCCTGAGCGAGCTCGAGGTAACGGGCGCCCTTGGCCTTGGTGCCGAACATGGTGCCGACCTGAGAGCGAAGGCCCTTGCCGAGGTCGTCGAGGGAGGCGCCCACGGGCAGGCCGCCCTCGGAGAACGCGGTCTGGCTGCGGCCGTAAACGATCTGCAGGAAGATCTCGCGCATAGCAACGTTGATGGCGTCGCAGACGAGGTCGGTGTTGAGGGCCTCGAGGATGGTCTTACCGGGAAGGATCTCGGAAGCCATGGCGGCAGAGTGGGTCATGCCCGAGCAGCCGATGGTCTCAACGAGGGCCTCCTCGATGATGCCGTCCTTGACGTTCAGCGTGAGCTTGCAGGCGCCCTGCTGAGGTGCGCACCAACCCACACCGTGCGTAAGACCGGAGATGTCGGAAATCTCCTTAGCCTGGACCCACTTGCCCTCCTCGGGGATGGGTGCGGGGCCGTGGTATGCACCCTTGGCAACGGGGCACATGTTCTCCACTTCCTGTGAGTACTGCATGCCTCTCCTCTCTATCGTGTTGGCGTCCCGTCTGGGGGCCGTGGCTGGCGATTGCCGGGCGACCCTTCGAAAGGGACATGACATGCAGCCCCTATAATACCGCGAAATGCACGGAATATTCGGCGAACGGCTCAGTTTTCGTAGCGAGAAGTCCGGAAGTTTTAATTGAAACGGTTTAACTCTATGTTCTGTGGTCGTGAACTTCCGTAGAGGGGGTCCGTCTTGGGCAAGCTATTGGTCAGCTCTTGTAAGCATTGCGGGGGTTGACCTGTTGCAACGATGCCGTTCGCCGCCTGATTACTGCCTTTGGCCGCGCGAGTGTATTGTTTTGCGTGAATGTTTTGATGGCACGCTTCAATCGTGCTGTATTGGATGGCAAGCAGATCCCGGCGAAGGGAGCGCCATGCAGCGCGTTTGGAGAACGGTTACCGGCTTTTACCATGTCTGTGCCCGCGGTACGGGCAAGCAGCTCATCTTTGAGGGCGATGACGACCGGTGGGAGTTTTTGGAGCTGATGCGTGAGTGCTGCCGCAAGGCGGGCGTGACGGTTATCGCCTGGTGTCTTATGGGCAATCACGTGCGTCTGGTGCTTGCAGATTACGAGGACGCGATTAGCGCGGCGATGCACCGGCTGCTTTTGACGTACGCGCGGCGGTTCAATAAACGCACGGGGCGCACGGGCCATCTGTTCCAGAACCGTTTTGACCGGCGTTCGCTCGATACCGACTGGCAGGTGATGGAGGCTATTCGCTCTGTACACGCTGATCCACAGGAGGCGGGTATTGCTCTGATCGAGCGCTACCCGTGGAGCAGTTTTGCCGAGTATCTACGGGACTATGACAACGATATGACGAGGGGATTTTCCGATCCTTCTTGCGTGCTTGAGCTTTTTGGTTCTGCCAAGGCCTTTATTGCCTATTCGCTTTCGACGCCCGACGGCGTCAAGCCAGCGCTGGGCGATATGGAAGAGACGGAGTGGGAACGCCACGCCTTTGCCGAAAAGTTGGCGAAGGGGCTCGGGGTTCCGCTCCACGGGGTTAAAGCCGCACCGTCGGCGCAGCGCAATATCGTGATTCTTGGATTGCACGATGCCGGTTTAACGGTGCGTCAGATTGAGCGGTATACGGGGATTGGTAAAAGTACCGTTTCTCGTATTGTGCGCGCCCGTGCGCCAGCGGCGGTGCTGACTGGTGGAAACGTGGTGTAGGGCCGCCCGTGCACCGCAGCCGGGGTCGCCCATACGCCACAACCTTTGTTCTAAAAGCTTGGTACGGTAACTGCGCATCTAGATTTGCATAGAACGGTCGCCTTCATGCATAAAATAACGGCTTAGTTCGGTTTTGCCTGTGCCTACCCCCGTCTACTCCGTGCAAAAAGCGGGGTATTCAACATCGTGGTACTGTCGGCACCGTCGCAATCTTGAAACATACGGGCTCCGAAGCTATTTGTGCCTACCGATGAGCCTCCGAAGCTCATGTTTGCGCCCCCTGAGACCTCGATGCTTGTTCTAAATCGCTATATAAAGGCGACTTGAGATGTTGATTAACGCTTCCGATGCGTATACACACGGCTTGGCGTGCTGAATACTCGCAAAAATGCACGCCGCACCCTAGGGGACCCTTCTGCGGCAGGCGCGAGGCGTGCCGAAGCTCAGCAGGACGGGGCTTGGCACTTTGTTTAGAGTGCCCGTGGCCCTGCCCCAAGCTTTTTGTACTGGGGAAAACGCTCGTGTTCGCGGTTGGCCGTGTGATAAATGACAGACGGGGCGCCGGGTGCGCGGACCTTGTGTGTCCGAGGCGTTATGAAAAAGCCGAGCCACCCGTATTGGGCGGCTCGGCAATCAAACCCTTTGATCTGGGGCATCCGCTACTGGCTAGCTTGCCCCTCGAGCATGCCGTCGAGGGTGCGCCAGGCGAGCTCGGCACATTTGACGCGGGCGGGCATGTGCGAGATGTCCTGGAGCTGGGCGGCTTCATCCAGGTCTTCCAGGTCCTCCTCGGAGAGTTCCTCGCCGCGGATCATGGCGAGGAAGAGCTCTGCCAGGCGGCGAGCTTCCTCGACGGTCTCGCCGGTGATGAGGTCGGCCATGATGTCGGCGCTGGCCTGACTGATGGCGCAGCCGTGGCCGGTAAAGGAGGCCTCCTCGATCACACCGTTCTCGACGCGCAGCTGCAAGGTGAGCTCGTCGCCGCAGCTGGGGTTGATGCCTTCGTGCTCGTGCGTGGGGGTGTCCATCTCATACTTATAGTCGGGGTGCGAGTTGTGCTCCATAAACGTGGTGGAGGTGTACAGATTACCCATTGAACGTGCTCCAAACGTGATGCAGTCCGGCGATGAACTTATCGATGTCGGCCTTGTCATTGTAGAAGGCTACGCTGGCGCGGCAGCAGGCGAGGTTCTCGACGCCCAGCCAGGTAAGCAGCGGCTGCGCGCAGTGGTGACCGGCGCGGATGCAGACGCCGTCCATGTCCATGATGCTCGCAACGTCGTGCGGGTGGATACCCTTGACATTAAAGCTCACGACGCCGTGATGGTTGTCCCAGTAGATCGAGCCGATGATCTGGACAAAGTCGAGCTGCATGAGCTCACCCATCAGGTAGTGGACGAGTGCCTGCTCGCGGGCCTGGATGTTCTCGTAACCCACCGTGTTGACCCTGTCTCTTATACACATCTGACGCTGCCGACGAAGGCTTAGG
>URWM01000150.1 GCA_900551655.1 uncultured Collinsella sp. | reverse complement strand
CTATTGCACGTTTCCCAAGCCGCCCGAAAAAATGCTCTCGGGCGGCTTGGGAAACGTGCAATAGCCCGCCAGCGTGGAGCGCATCACGGCGAACAGCTCGTCGATACCGACGTTCTTGTAAACAAAGCTATCGACGCCCGCCTCGCGGGCCTGATCGACAAAGGTGATCTCGGGCATGCCGGTCATGATAATGATGCGGCACTCGGGCAGCTGCTCCTTGATGCGCGCCGCCGCCACGATGCCGTTGGAATCATGCTCAGTGCATACGTCCATCAGTATCATGTCCGGGCGCTCCTTGAGCGCGACACCTAAGGCCTCGGAGGCATCGGCGATCGCGGCGACGACGGTCATATCGGGCTGGTCGCCAACGGAGCGCGCCAGGCTCTCACGCAGAATAGCCTGGTCTTCGACTATAAGGACGCGGATCATGAGTTTCTCCTTTGGGACGTGTCGTTGGCGTTGAGCGGAATGGACACCGTAAGCGTAAAGGGCGGGGCGGCGTGGACCCCTAGACTGCCACCCAGATTTTGCGCGACATGCCTCATACCTGGGATACCCGTTCCCTCGCGATACGATACGGGTGCAGGCGCGCCATCGTTAGAAACGGTCATCCGCGCAACAGCACCGTCTTCCGACGTCTCCTGCCACAGGCGCACATGGACCTGATGGGCCTGTGCATGCTTGGTGGCATTGGTCGAGGCTTCGCGGATAATCTGCAAGAAGGCTGCGGCGACACGCGCGTCGCTTGGTAGCTCGCCCTCCACATCGATCTGTACGCTCACCAGGCCAAAGGCATGGACGATATCGCCCAGTTGCTCTGCCGGTTCGGTGTCGCCGCCGCTATGCAAGTCGGCGGCAATCGAGCGCAGCAGCGGATCGATCTGCTCGAGCGACTCGTCATCCAGGCGCCCCTCCTCCAGATAACGATGGAGGATGGACAGGCGCTGACCAATCACATCGTGCACACGGGCGCGCATGCGCAGGTAGGCAGCATTGTCGGCAACCTTTTTGACCTCTTCGATCTGCGATTGAAGTTCTTGGCCCGCAAGCTCGAGCAGTCGGTTGGCGTGCGTCAGGCGATTATGAGCATGCGCATACTCTGTTACATCCAGGCCGATAATGCGCTCGAAGAGGCGGCCCGAAACCATAACGTCATCGTGCACGAACAAGCGAATCTCGGCGGGAGAAACCTCGACCACAACGCGCGCCTCACCAAAACGGTCCAGATTAATCCGCACACGGTTCCTGCTGCTTTCGGGCATTTGCATGCTGAGTTTGCGCAGGTCGTTCCATGTACCGCTCATATCGCCTAGGTCGGTGGGCATATGAAGCTCCACTAGGTTTTTGCGCATGCAGCGGTTCATGAGCAGCGGACGGCCCCTCGGGTCCAGATACAGGATGCCCACGGGAATCACGTTGATGGTCTCGATCGTCGAGAACATGGTGATATCCTCCTGGCGGTTACGGACGTCCATCAAGAGCGCCGCGATGGAACGGAACAGGAAAAACGCTCCCTCTGCGATAAGGACCGTGGTCCACGCCGAGCCCATGGCAAAAACCACCGGCGGTGTAACGGCGACAACAAGCAGCAGCTCGACCAGCATGACGGGGCGACGATAGCGCACCATAAGTACCACGCCATAGGCAAAGATCGCGGCATTGAGCCACAGCACTCCGCCCATTGCCCTGGCGCAAACGTCAAGCGGCGCCACCAGATACGAGCCAGACGACGCGAATAAGATGAGCGCCGAAATCATCAGGTGAAGCACAAGGCTCGCCTCGTAGGCGCAAATCACCTTACGGTTATAGGACGAGCGGCGCGATGCGATGAGCGGGACGTGGATCATCTGCAGACACGCAGCCAGGGCAAAGACAACATCGAGCGCAACGATTTGGGGAAGGATGAGCGAAATCTGCATCGTCACTCACCCGCCCTCGGCATCAAGACGATCATGCGCAGCTGGCCGGGCTCGCCCTCAAGGCGGTATGCCACGTTGCGCCCTTGCAGAGCGCTTTCGAGCTCTTGCGCGGCGGGCGTCTGCGAAAGATCTTCATTATCGTTGGAAAAAAGCGTGGCGCGCAGCTCGACACTGCATCGGTCATGGTCGCCCAAGTGATACATAAGCGCCGGATGGTCGGTGGTGTAGGCAAAAAACGCAAAGTCATACACGCAGTCGTACAGGGCGCTTACCGTACTGGCGTGCATCGGGCGCCGTATGGCGATAATCGAAGCGCAATCGATATCGATGGTGCGCAGGTCGCTTGCGAGCTCGTTGGCAATGAGCTGGATGCGGTCGCGATCAAAACCGCTCTCCCCGTGCTGTGCCAACGTGAGCGACCCCTTGCGCTTGCAATAGGCGACGAGCATCTTGGCGCGCTGTAGCATGCGGTAACGCTCGTGTGAAGACGCTTCGTCGGTCAACGGCGGCAGCGAGCTCAGCAGGTCGTACATCCCTTCGAGCGCGCGGGCAAGCGCCTGGTCCACGTCTTGGACCAGCAAGGTCTCGGCCTCTTGATCTGCCAGGTGCGTCTTAAGGTCGTAGTCGGCGGCGAGCAGCTCGTTTTGACGCTGCAGCTCCATGCGACGGTGTGCCAGTTCACGGTTAAGCTCGTTGAGATCCGACACGTCTTGGGCAAGCAGGGCCGATCCGCCCAGCAGCGGAAAGGCTCGGTACATTACATCGGGATTGGACTCCACGGCAAAGGCATGGGCATGCCCGTGTTCCTGGGCTCGCAGCTCTTCGCACACGCCCGCCGGCATTGGCTTCGACACCGGCGTGGCATAGACTTCCTGCAGGTCGCGCGTTAGAACTTTGAGGTCGAGCGGCAAGGTGTCGAAGATGCCGGCGATGTCGTGATATGACGGAATGACACCGCAATCGAGACAGATTTCCATCGCCACCACGCACAAGACGCAATAGATGAGCGAGAAGTTGAGCCTCCATGCCCAGGGCACGCGCAACGCATATGAGATGGCAAAGAACGCGCCGCCCAGCAGCACGAGCGCCGCCGTGGCCGAGAAACGTTGGATGCGAAAGGACGAGGACCGGCCCACCAGGATAAAAAAGGCCACAAAGTTAAAGGCCGTCCACACGAGGACGGCGAAATAACCCCAGCCGTACGTGTAATCGTTGCTCCAGGTGTCGCTTGTACGGTCAAAGTGGAAGACCTGCTGGTGAAAATCGTTGGTGAGCACAAATCCGATAAGCAGGATGGCCACAATCCACAGCGCAGCGCAGTAGCGGCGACCCAGGCGGTGTTGCTCCAGACCCGCAAGGCGCAGACCACACAACTGGTAGAGCAGCGGAATGAGCGTCATGGGCACGTAGTACAGGTACCACAGCACGGTGGCATAGAACGGCGTGAACGACTTGTACTTGAGAATGACTTCGATCATCCACAGGGCGCAGATGGTGGCGATGGCAACAAGGCGGCGGCGCAACACATAGTCCAAACAGCGCAGATAGACCGATACGCCCCAGATCGAAAATGCAATTGCGGCAACAAGCAACGGCAGAGAGCTCGAATGGACGAGCGCATCCACGACCTCTTCGGACACCTCGCTATAGGCGGGCACGGCGTTAGAAAGTTTGGGGTCGAAGGCAAACAGTGCCGGCAAGACCGCCAAAAGCATGAGGAACAGCGCAGTGATGACGCCGGCGATAGCAAAGACGCGGTGACGGTACACCTGATGTGTTATGCCAACAAGGAATCGCGGCATGGCGAACAACCTGCCGCCCCTGGGATCCGCAACCGGCGCGGTCCGGGCGGCCGCGTGGCCAATATGTCGCTCGCGGGTACCCATAGTGCTTTTAGTGTACCGACAGGCAGGCCCAAAAAGCGGGCCACATGTCCCAAAATCCGCAGACGGCAAGGAGTGTCCCCAGCGACCAATCATTTAAGTACGTCCCCAATGACTACCAATGACGAGAGTGGATAATCTCCCACTTTGAGCCCACAAACAAGCCAAAAACGGGAGATTATCCACTTTCATTCTGCGGACACTCATTTAAGTACGTCCCCAATGAGTGCTTTCTTAACAAGGCGCCCGGCGGGCATTAACTGCTCGCCGGGCGCCTTAGTTAGGAAGCTGTGGCTGTTGGGAAAGCTTAGGCCAGGTCCTCGCCGTTCGTCTCGATGACGTGTTTATACCAGTCGAAGCTCTTCTTTTTGGAACGCTTGAGGGTGCCGTTGCCGGCGTCGTCGCGGTCCACATAGATAAAGCCATAGCGCTTGGACATCTCGCCCGTGCCGGCAGACACCAGGTCGATCGGGCCCCAGGTGGTGTAGCCCAGCAGGTCAACGCCGTCCTCGGTCACCGCATCGCGCATCGCGGCGATGTGCTGGCGCAGGTAGTCGATACGGTAGTCGTCGTTGATAGAGCCATCCTCCTCGACAACATCCTTGGCGCCCAGACCGTTCTCGACCACAAACAGCGGCTTCTGATAACGGTCGTACAAGTCGTTGAGGGTGATGCGGAAGCCCAGCGGATCGATGGCCCAGCCCCACTGGCTCGCCTGCAGGTAGGGGTTCTTGGCGCCGGCGAAGGCGTTGCCCTGGGTGCGCTCGACATCGGGGTTATCGGCACCGGCGGAGCAACGGGTGCTGTAATAGCTAAAGCTGATGAAGTCGACGGTGTTGGCGGCCAGGATCTCGCGGTCCTCATCCGTCATGCCCACATCGATGCCCAGGCGCTCGAGCTTCTTGACGGCATAGGCCGGGTAGTAGCCGCGGCTCTGAACGTCGACGAAGAAATAGTTGCTCCTGTCTCTTATACACATCTCCGAGCCCACGAGACGTAGAGGAATCTCG
>URWM01000149.1 GCA_900551655.1 uncultured Collinsella sp. | reverse complement strand
TTCGTCGGCAGCGTCAGATGTGTATAAGAGACAGTCAGCATACGCGCTTGCTTGCCAAGCCCGAGAAGACTGAGGACGACTGGAAGTGCATTTACGCGCTGCGTGACGCCATGGAGAAGGCGCGTGCGTTTGAGGATCTGCTGTATCGCCAGCTCTGCCACGACAGCACCGATGTGGCGGTGGGCTCCATTATGACAATCGCCGGCGTGCTGACGGCCGGTTCGGCGGGTACTGTAGTGGGCGCTGCCTATGACGCGGCTTCGACCAGCGTGGGTTCGGAGCGCGCGATTAAGCTGACCAATGCCGAATGCGCCTACGATGTTGCCTGCGAGCAGGTGGAGCGCGCGTGCCAGAATCGTATTACGGTCAACTGGGGCGAGCTGACCGATGCCGAGGTCTACAAGGCCAACAAGGACGGCTTGATCTCGGACGAGAAGATGCAGTCGATCTTCGAGGCGCGTTATCGCAATGTGGCTGCCAAGGCAGCACCCGATCCTGCGGGCGTGGTGTACGAGGGCCTGCTGTCCAATACGGTTGAAGGCGCGACGGTTGAGCTGTGGAGCGCCGACGATGCGACCGGTACCAATGCGGTGCGTTGGGATGCCGAGGAGTATGAGCAGGACAATCCGCTTGCGACGGGTGCGGACGGTGCTTACAACTGGAATACGCCGACCGGCTGGTATCAGGTGCGCGTGACCAAGGACGGGTATGAGGAGGCGCGTTCGGCTTGGCTGCGCGTGCCGCCGATTCAGACTGAGGTGAACATCGGTTTGGTGTCGACGGCGGCACCCGAGGTGGCTTCGGCCTATGCCTATACCGATTGCATCGAGGTTGAGTTTGCGCAGTATATGGATGCGAGCGACGATGCCCTGGCCGCATTGTGCGCGCAGGGCTTGGGCGACGTGACGTATACGTGGCTCGACAAGCAGGACGATCCCAATGGCAAGCCGCTGTCGCGTGTGCTGCGTATTCGCTATGCCGATGCGTGTGAGGCGGGCTCGACGGTGGCGTTTGAGCTCGACGGTGCTCGCAACTACGCCGGCACGGCCATGGCGCGCTGGACAAGTGGCGAGCTTGTCGTGGGCGTTCGCGCCGACAAGCTCAAGCTCAACGTGGAGCAGGCCGTGACCATGCTTGAGGGCAGTGACTTTAAGCTGGTGGCGCACGTGACCGATAAGGCGGGCAAGCCGTTTGCGGGCGCCAAGGTTAGTGTTGGGCTGGAGTCCTCGGCTATCTGCTCTGTCGATGCCACCCAGGCCGTGACGGGCGAGGACGGCGCGGCGACGTTTGCGCTGCATGGTGCTCTGCCTGGCTTGACGACGTTGACGGCGACGGTGGACGGCACGGCGCTGTCCAAGCAGGTCGACGTTCGCGTGTCTGCCGAGGCAGTGCGACCGGCGCGACCGGTGGCGACGATTGGTGCGACGACGTTTGGTGCATGGTTGCCCAAGGAGAACTACATTACGGTGCCCAAGGGCACGAAGCTGGAGCTTTCGGCCGAAGATGGCGCGACGATTTGGTACACCACCAACGACACCTGCCCCTGCCGTGACGAAGGCCGCGTAAAGTACACCGAGCCTATTGCGCTCGATAGCAACATGTATGTGCGCATTGCGGCACAGCGCCCTGGCATGTCGTACAGCGAGTATTCCGAGCGTCTGAACATTACGATTACGGTGACCGATGAGGCGGCACCGGAGCCTGAACCGGACCCCGGACGTCAGCCTGAGCCGGAGCCGCAGCCGACGCCTGGTGGCGGTGAGCAAGGTGGCGGTGCTGGCGCAACCGGGGCCGCCACGGGCGGATTGGCCTCGAACGCGGAAACGATGGACAAGTCCAAGAGTAAGGACAAGAACGGTAAGAAGTCCGGCGGCACGGAGCTCGTTAACACGGGTGACGCCACTGCGATGACAGTCGCCGCCCTGGGCATCGCCGGTGCTACCATTGTCGCCGCCGGTGTCGCCGCGACCAAGCGTCGCAAGCGCTAGGTTTTGGTGGTAGCGCCCATCCTCGGCTTTAGCAAGATCTCAATCTGTAACACCTGGCTGCCCAAAACGGCTCTAGATGTTACAGATTGAGATGAACCGAATGGCCGTAAATCTAATGTCTCGATCTGTAACACGTAGCGAGGAATTTGACCTCTAACTGTTACAGATTGAGACAAAGCGGAGGCGGCTGGCGCAATATCTCGATCTGTAACAACTACGAGGCTCAACGGGCTCCACGTGTTACAGATTGAGACAAAACGACCGACCAGGTCCCAAACCACCACAAAGGTGCCTGTCCCCATCGTGGTGGTCGGGCGGCCGGTATAGAAAAAGTCCCCGCCGGGCGTATGCTCGACGGGGACTTTGCCGTTTGGTGGCTAGTGCTGTAGGTGATTACTCGCCCAGCAGGCTCTTGGTGATGGAAGCGGCGGCCTTCTTGCCGGCGCCCATCGCCAGAATGACCGTAGCGGCACCGGTGACGATGTCGCCGCCAGCCCAGATGCGGGGATCGGTGGTCTGGCCAGTCTCCTCGTCGGCAACGATGTAGCCCCACTTGTTGAGCTCCATCTTGCCGCCGATCTTCTTTGCGAAGGGGTTGGCGTTGGTGCCGATAGCCGAGATTGCGACGTCGCAGGGAATCTCCTCGATGGCGCCCTCGATGGGCACCGGGCGACGACGGCCGGACTCGTCGGGCTCGCCGAGCTCCATCTTCTGGACCTTGACGGCGCACACGGAACCGTCCTCGCCAGCGACAAACTCGAGCGGGGAGACGAGCGGCAGAACCTCGACGCCTTCGGCCTTAGCATGGTGCAGCTCGGCGCGACGGCAGGGCATCTCGTCCTCGGTACGACGGTAGGCAATGATGGCGTGCTCGGCGCCCAGGCGCTTGGCGGTACGGACGGCGTCCATAGCCACGTTGCCGCCACCAAAGACGACGACGTTCTTGCCGTGCTTGGTGGGGGTGTCGTACTCGGGGAACTTGTTGGCCTTCATCAGGTTCACGCGGGTGAGGTACTCGTTAGCGAAGAAGACGTTGGGCAGGTTCTCGCCGGGGACGTTGAGGAACTTGGGCAGGCCAGCGCCGGTCGCCACGTAGATGGCGTCGAAGCCCTGCTCGAACAGCTCCTCGGCCGTGGCCATGTTGCCCACGACGGAGTTGTACTCAAACTTGACGCCCATGTCCTCCAGGCCGTCGATCTCGCGCTTGACGACTGCCTTGGGCAGACGGAACTCGGGGATGCCGTAGACCAGCACGCCGCCGCCGGTGAAGAAGGCCTCGAAGACGGTGACGTCAAAGCCGTTACGGGCGAGCTCGCCAGCGCAGGTGATGCCGGACGGGCCGGAGCCGACGACGGCGACCTTCTTGCCGTTCTTGGGGGCCATCTTGGGCGTGGAGGCGAGCTCGGGGCGGTCACCCAGGAAGCGCTCGAGCTGGCCGATGGCCACGGGCTCGGACTTCTTGCCGCGGATGCACTTGCCCTCGCACTGGTTCTCCTGCGGGCAGACGCGACCGCAGATGGCGGGAAGCATGGAGTCCTCGCGGATGGTATCGAGAGCGCCGCCAAAGTCCTTCTCGCGGATCTGCTCGATAAAGCGGGGGATGTTGATGTTGACGGGGCAGCCCTCAACACAGAACGGCTTCTTGCAGTTGAGGCAGCGCTCGGCCTCGGCCAGCGCCATCTCCTCGGTGAAGCCCTTGTCGACGGGGCGGAAGTCGCAGGCGCGCTCGGCAGCCGGCTCCTCGTTATCGGGGGTGCGGGGCGACTTCATATCGGCAACGAAACGACCGTTAACTAGTGGCATGCGCAGCTCTTTTCCTCATAGGCCTTGAGGGACTCGCCCTCTTCGGAACGGTAAGCGGCCTGGCGGGCACGAAGGTCATCCCAGTCGACCAGGGTGGCATCGAAGTCGGGGCCGTCGACGCAAGCGAACTTGGTCACGCCGCCCACCTCGACGCGGCAGCAGCCGCACATGCCGGTGCCGTCAACCATGATGGGGTTGAGCGACGCGGTGATGGGGGTGTCGTACTTCTGGGCGGTGAGGGTCGAGAACTTCATCATCGGAACGGGGCCGACGCAGAAGACCTGGCTCACGGCCTTGTCCTGCAGCAGGCGCTCCAGCGGAGCGGTGACAACGCCCTGCTCGCCGTAGGAGCCGTCGTCGGTGGTGATGTGGATGTGGTCCTCGTCGAGGAGCTCGCGGAACTGGTCCTCCATGAGCAGGAGGTCCTTGGTGCGGGCGCCCATGATGGCGTGCACCTCGTGGCCGGTCTCGACCAGGTGCTTGGCGACCGGGAAGGCAATTGCCAGGCCGACGCCGCCGCCAATGACGGCGCAGGGGCCCTCGGCCATCTCGGTGGGCATGCCCAGAGGACCAGTGACGTCCTTGATGGAGTCTCCGGCCTCGTAGGTGGACAGCATCTCGGTGGTCTTGCCGATCACCATGAAGATGAACTCGACCCAGCCCTCGTCACCGTTCCAGCCGGCCAGGGTAAACGGGACGCGCTCGCCCGTCTCGTTGGCGCGAACCATGAGGAACTGTCCAGCGTGCGCATGCTTGGCGATTGCAGGCGCCTCGATGCGGAACTTGAACACCTTCTCCGAGAACTGCGTCTTCTCCAGGATTTTATACATAGAACCCCTCTCTTGTTAGGGCCGCCGAACCGTGCCTCCACGGAAATGGACGGTAGCCCGAATAAAACCGTACGCGCACAGGCGTTGTGCAGACATACGGTGCAAATTATACCCTCATGGACATGCTGTTTACGTGTATCTTTGGCAGGCGGGAGCAGGGTCTGTCTCTTATACACATCTGACGCTGCCGACGAAGGCTTAG
>URWM01000148.1 GCA_900551655.1 uncultured Collinsella sp. | reverse complement strand
CCTAAGCCTTCGTCGGCAGCGTCAGATGTGTATAAGAGACAGGGACACGGGCCGCACCTATGCCAGCTCCAACAGCAAAAAGGGCGTCAAGAAGGGCGACCCCATTCCGGTGGGCCTCAAGACGGCCGAGAAAATCATCGCCGAGCTCAACAAGTCCAAGAGCCAGCCGCTCGGTCGCGTGCTGTTTGCCCTGGGCATCCGCCACGTGGGCAAGAGTGTGGGCGAGGTTATTGCCGAGCGATTCCTGTCGATTGACAAGCTCATCTTGGCGAGCGAAGAGGATATCGCCGAGTGCGAGGGCATCGGTCCCAAGATTGCGGCGAACGTCAAGCAGTTCCTGGCCGTGCCCGAGAACCTCGCCGTGCTGGAGCGTCTGCGTCAGGCGGGTCTGTCGCTTGAGGTCGACTTGGGCGCCGCGCATGCACAAGCCGCAGCCGACGCTGGCGTGGCAGGCGATCTCGCCGACGCCCGGCCGCTCGCGGGCCTGACGTTTGTGCTGACCGGCACGCTCGTCAACCGCACACGCGACGAGGCGGGGGCGGCGCTCAAGGTGCTCGGCGCCAAGGTTTCGGGCAGTGTTTCAAAGAAGACGAGCTATCTGGTCGCCGGCCCCAAAGCGGGCTCCAAGCTCACCAAGGCCGAGCAGCTGGGCGTGCCTGTGCTGGATGAGGGCGCGCTCGAGCAGATCTTAGCTACTGGTGAGGTGCCCCAGGCTTAAGGTGCCGATAATCAAATTGGATAACCTCCCGGAAAGTCTGATACTTTCCGGGAGGTTTTTATTTGGGTGCGGTGACGGACACCGTGATCTGCGTCATGTAGGTTGCTGAGGGTGATCCTGCGGATCGGTACCGTCTCGGAGCGATAAGAGATTCATACAAAGCAGAGGTGCCCGTAATGGTTGATTGCCCCCATTGTGGTGATTTTTATATACACTAACATTAACATTAACGTGTATACTAAGCAGCGAAGATATATGTTGAGAGGAGCCGCTATGGTTACCGTCGCGTTTTCGGAACTGCGCCAAAACCTTACGCAGGTGGCCGAAAAGGTTGCCAATGAGGGCGAGGAAGTTGTGGTCTTCAAGCGGAGCAAGCCGTTGTTCAAGATCGTGCCGCTCGACTATCAAGGCCCGGTTGCAGTGGAATATGACGCTACCCAGGAGCGCGGGGGCGCAAAGCCGACGCGCGGCTCGGACAAGCCCAAGCGCGACGTGGGTACGATGTGGCATCCCAAGATTACCTGGAAGGAGATTCGCGAGATGCTTGCGGAGGATGAGGACTACCAGGAGTATCTCGATATCGTAGCCAAAATGCCAAAAGGAACGCCGCTCGATACGATGACAGTTGAAGATGAAAAGCGCGTTGCGAGGGAGCGCTACCTATGAGAGCATTTCTCGATACCAATTTTCTGCTCGATTGCGTGCTTCCGGGCCGGCCGGAACATGCGTCGGCGCAAGCGATCAAGGGGCTCGTCGACGTGGGGCTTATCGAGGGCGTTGTTTCGGCCTGCTCTCTCAAGGATGCGTACTACATTCTCACTAGACAGGCAGGTGAGGCGCGCGCCCGCGAGGTAGTGCGCGACTGCCTTAAGAGCTACTCGGTAGAGCCTCTCGACCAAGAAGCTTGTTTTACCTCCGCCTATTCCGATGAGCCGGACTTTGAGGACGGCTGTATCCGTGCGATGGCCGAGCGTGCCGGTGCGGACTTTATCATCACGCGCGATCGAGCCGCTTTTGTGCGCTCGACCATCAAGACTTTCTCGCCCGCAGAGTTCATCCGGGCGTTTCCGATTCCGGAGGAGTAAATCTGCCATATCGGGGATTGTCCTCGACATGGCGGTTCTCCTGGGGTCGTCGCTGATGATGTCGTCGATGAGGGCGATTTCGCGTTGCCCCGCTACGCCATCAGCTTGTCAAAAGTTCCGCGGCGGTTGAGCACGGTAAATGCAATCACGCAGATGACCGCCGACAGAATCGATCCGCACGGCGAGGCGATGCCCATGGGGAACAGCGTGTCGGAATAGGCGTTCGACAGCAGCCATGCACCGGGCACGCGAATGAGTGCCACGGCCAGCACGTTGTGCGCAAAGCCGATGTAGCTCTTGCCGTATGCAGCGAAAAAGCCGCTAAAGCAAATGTGGATGCCGGCAAAAATCGCGTCGAAAATATAGCTGCGCATATAGCCGGTACCGGCGGCGACTACTGCAGCGTCCTTGGCAAAAAAGCCGATAAACGCCGGCGCCACCAGCCACATCAGCACCGTGATCAGGCAGCCGTACACCACCGAGATCGTCATGGCGTCCTTGAGTACCTGACGCGCGCGGTCGCCCTTGCCCGCGCCGGCGTTTTGCGCCGTGAGCGCGCTGACGGTGGCGCCCATGGAACTCGGCACGATAAACAAAAAGCTGATCATCTTCTCGACCAGGCCCACGGCGGCGGCGTCGACCAGGCCGCGGTGGTTGGCGATGACGGTGATAAACATAAACGCCACCTGGATGCAGCCGTCCTGCACAGCCACGGGCACGCCGATCTTAAGAATGCTGCCGAGCACCTCGGGCTGAGGGTGCAGGTCGCTACGCTTAACGTGGATGTTCGTGCGACGGCTCTTAAGCCACGCGAGTGCGAGGGCAACGCTGGCCGTCTGGGCGGTTACCGTGCCGAGCGCCGCGCCCACGGGGCCGAGCCCCATGTGTCCGATAAACAGAAAGTCGAGCGCGATGTTGATGATGCATGCCACGCCGATCACGTACATAGGCGAGCGCGAATCGCCCAGGCCGCGAAAGATGGCCGAAAGAATGTTGTACGCGGCGATAAAGGGAATGCCGATAAAGCAGATACGCAGGTAGGCGGCAGTGCCTTTGACCGCTTCGGCTGGCGTGCCAATGAGTGCCACAATCTGCGGACACAGTGCGAGCAGGACAGCGGCCAGCACCACCGAGACACCCATAAAGAGCGTGATGGTGTTGCCGATGGCGGTCTCGGCGCGGTCGAAGCGGCGTGAGCCCACGGCGTGGCCGACGATAACCGTCGTTCCCATGGCCAGGCCCACGAGCGTCACAGTGATGATATAGAGCGTCTGCGCGCCATTGCCCACGGCGGTGATGCCGGCAGCGCCGCTAAACTGCCCCATCATGTACAGGTCGGCCATACCGTAGAGCATCTGCAAAAAGTACGAGAGCATATAAGGCAGGGCAAAGATCGCGATGGTCTTAAGGACATTGCCGCGTGTGAGGTCGTGTTCCATGGGCGGGGTACTTTCTGGCTTGGTTCGTTTAGCTACCAGTGTAGTGAAAACCCTATAACGATTGTAGAGTCAAGGTTTGTGTTGGCGGTGGGGCGAAATAAGTCGCGCATGCGTTCATTTCCAATTGAATACAGGGGTGCGCCCTGCGAGCATGAAGCCTGCGCTAGCCTTGCAGAAATCGATTTCGGAACACTTGACACCGCCGCACGGCGCGCCATAATACGTGGGTTTGCGAACAACGTTTGATGGGGGATGAACCTGCGTGCGCAATCTCAAGATTCTGTTTTCCTATCTGGGGGCATACCGCCGCGATGCCATACTCGGCGTGTTCTTTGTGACTGCTGAGACGGCGCTCGAGCTGTTTATCCCGGTCATCATGGCAAATATCATCGATGTGGGCGTGCCCGCGGGCGACATCAACTACATGCTGTTGCAGGGTACGTATATGTTGGTATGCGCCGCATTTTCGCTGGTACTTGGCTTGGGCTATGCACGCACGTCTGCTCGCGTCGCCTCGGGGCTGGGCGCTAACCTGCGCGAGGCCGAGTATCGCAAGATCCAGACGCTCGCTTTTGGCAATCTGGACAACTACGACGCCAGCTCGCTTGTCACTCGCATGACCACCGACATCACCGTGATTCAAAACGCCGTAGGTAACGGCTTCCGCCCCATGGTGCGCGGACCGGTAAATCTGGTCATGGGCCTCGTCTACGCTTTTTCACTCTCGCGCGATCTCGCGGCGGTCTTTGCCGTAATTCTGCCGATGCTCGCCATCGTGCTCGGTATCATTACCGTGCGCGTGAGCCCGCTCTACCGCCAACTTCAGACCTCGATGGACCACCTCAACGGCGTGGTGCAAGAGGACCTTACCGCCGTGCGCGCCGTGAAGGCTTACGTGCGAGCCGAGCACGAGTGCGACAAGTTCGACACCGTCAATACCGAGCTCGCTGGCACGGCGACCAAGACCTTCGGCACCGCCGTGCTCAACCTGCCGGTGTTCCAACTCTCGATGTACGTGGCTGCGCTCTCTATCCTGTGGATTGGCGGCCGCATGATCATCGAAGGTCGCTTGGGCGTGGGCTCGCTCACGGGCTTTATGAGCTACGTACTGCTGATCATGAACTCGCTCATGATGATTTCCAACGTGTTTTTGCTGCTCACGCGCGCCCTCACAAGTGTGGGCCGTATCGCAGAGGTGCTCGATGAAGAGCCCTTTATCGCCAACCCTGCGGGAGACCTCGCGGCTGCGGTGCCAGCGGACGGCAGTATCGAGTTTCGCGACGTTTCCTTTAAATACCGCGCGGATGCAGCCGAGGATGTGCTCGAGCATATCGGCCTTCGCATCGAGAGCGGCTCGACGGTGGGCATCCTCGGCGGCACGGGCTCGGGCAAGAGCTCGCTTGTGCAGCTGATTGCGCGCCTGTACGACGCCACCGAGGGCTCCGTGCTTGTAGGAGGACACGACGTGCGCGACTACGACCTCGCGACCCTGCGCGACGCCGTGGGCATTGTGCTGCAAAAGAATGTGCTGTTTACGGGCACCGTGCGCGAGAACCTGCAGCGGTCTCTTATACACATCTCCGAGCACACGAGACGTAGA
>URWM01000147.1 GCA_900551655.1 uncultured Collinsella sp. | reverse complement strand
CAGCGACGGCGTGTTTGCCTACCAGTTGGCCGTGGTGGTCGACGATGCCGCCATGGGCGTCACCGAGGTCGTGCGCGGATGCGACCTGCTGGGGTCCACGCCGCGCCAGATCTATCTGCAGCACCTGCTGGGACTGCCCACGCCGCGCTACGCACACATTCCGCTGCTCATGTCACCGGATGGCCGCCGCCTTTCCAAGCGCGATCACGACCTGGATCTGGGCGAACTCCGCGCCCGCTTTAGCACGCCCGAGGCGCTGCTCGGCTGGCTCGCCGGACAAACAGGCATCGCGCCGGACGCCACACCCCGCTCTGCCGAGCAACTGGTCGAGCGCTTTAGCTGGGATGTCATCCGCAAGCACAGGGAGAACATCACCGTAACGGCTGAGTAGCCAGGCACCCCGACCCCCCTTCGACCCCCTTCAACGAGGACATAATTATGCGTCTTGTTATGTACGGAATAATTCCGTACAATTACCTAAAGGAGGTTTTTCCCATGCCAACGATTGAGAAACAACGCCGTATGGATCTGAGGCTGACCGAACGTCAACGCCTTACTTACGAGCGCGCCGCGGCCTTGCGCGGGCAAACTCTCACCCAATGGGCCACAGCTCACCTTGACGAGAGCTCCGCACGTGATATCGCCGAAGCGTCAACAACCTATCTTTCTCCTGATGGTTTTGATGTTTTTTGCGAAATGCTCGATTCCCCCATGCCCCAAGCCGCAAAAGCACTGCTTGACCGTAAGGCAGTTTGGGAATGAGCGCATTTACCAAGCCCGTTCAACTCCCAGTTGGTCAAGGCATCGAGGCTTTCCACTGTGGAAATACTCTTGTAGACGGATGGGCTAAAAACAGATCAGCCTCGGCGCGAAGAAGAGGGTCAGCGGTTATATACGCATCGTATTGCGACGGCGCAGTCGCTGGGTTTTATACGCTGTGCACGCACTCCGTGGCTCGCGAAAATGTTGATGGAGGATGGTTCGTGCGAAACTCCCCCTCCCAGGTTCCCACGGTCTTGCTTGGGATGATGGGAGTCGACGAGAGATTCAAGGGGCTTGGCCTGGGAGCATCGCTGCTTAAAGATGCCATCGGAAACGCTTTAAAAATATCCGCCCTGGCTGGCGCGCGAGCTTTGATTGTCGACCCGGTAGACGACGAGGCGGCAGCATTCTATGCGCATTTCGGCTTCACTACTCTACCCGGAACCAACAGGATGGCGCTGAAACTCTAGACTGCCAGGCGTTATCTCCTCTACCTGCCAACATGGCTCAAGTTACCCTACAGATAATGAATATTGCTGAAATGTAGGGTAACTGCCCAAGGCATCGTATGAAGATCTCTCTATGCCCAGCCCTACGCAACGTCCCAGGGCTTGAGTTCGTCGCCCAGGCGAACGATGCGGTCGTAGAGCACGGTGTGGCGCTCGGCTGGGTTGGCATCCCGGTGAAAATGCCCGTAATACCAGCGCTTGTAGTCCAAGCGATCCTCCAGCTCATCGAAAAACGCCGTGAGTCGATCGACGCCGGGATAATTCCAGCCGGGCGCCGGGTAGAGTGTGGGCGACAGCATGCGCGTGGAGCAGGTATGGGTGACCACACAGTCGACCTTCCAGCTCACGCTGTCGAGCTTTGCCCGCGCCTCCTCAAAGTTGCGCTCATCCGGCAACTCCTGCGGCCACCAGCTCGAATACGGCACGCGGTATTCCTCGTCCACGCTCGTGGCGCCGCCCATGGTAAAGATCGTTGAACCGTCGAGCTCAAAGACCTCGCCGCGCGCCAGGCGACGTATAGACGAGGTGTCCGATAGGCGCTGCGTGAGCCCGCCGTGCCATAACTCCAGGGGGCGCTCCGCCCAATGGTCGAAACGCTCGTGGTTGCCGTCGACGAACAGCACCGTGTAGGGGCGCGACTCCAGCCAGGCGATGTCAGCACATTCCTCGGCGGAGAAATCCCACGGAAAGCCAAAGTCGCCGGCAATGATGAGGTAGTCGTCGCCGGCAAGGCTGTCCCCAAGCTCCCAGTCGCGGAGCTTTTGCATGTCAAGCCCACCGTGGATGTCGCCCGTCACATAGACTGTCATCGGATTACCACTTCCCTGTAAGTCGCGAGCTCGCGCTCGATCTGCTCATCGCCCGTGGCGTTGACCCACCACGGCCACTTGACGCAGCACGCCGGCTCGTCCACCTGCGCAAACCAAGACTTGAGCTCGTCCAGGCTCACCGGGGCATAATTGTTGGCATCCACGCCCACGTCGTAGCGCAGCAGCCCCTGCTTGCGGTTGAATTCGTTGTAGGCGCTGCTGCAGCTGTGAATGTGCCCGTGCAGATGCCAGCCGCCGTGCGACATGCCCTGCCAATCAACCATGGGATAGTGGCTCAGCACGATTTTCTGCCGGTCGATATTGAGCACGCAGATGGGCGGCTCGACGATAAAAGCACCCGACACCGCGGGCTGTGACCAATCCTTGTCATGATTGCCGGGCAGCAGATGAATGCGCCTGCAGGCAATGCTTTTGCGCAGCTCGTAGGCGTCCTGGGCTGTCATCTTAAAGCTGAAGTCGCCAAGGATGTAGAGCTCATCGTCCTCGCCAACCTTGCTATTGATGCTGGCGACAATATCATCGTTCATCTGCGCAACGGTCGACCACGGCCTGCCGCTAAAGCGCAGCATGTTCTCGTGCCCAAAGTGGGTATCGCTAGTAAACCAGATCATGGGGGCCTCCTAACGCTGCGGGGCATCATTCCTTATGGCTTACCCCCCGTCCTTCCATCCAAACGGGTCAAATACCCAAAAGATCAGATCGAGCACGCCGCCAGTCGCCATGGCGCCGGCGAGGGCAATGCATACATGCAGCGAGCTTGTACTTCGGAGCACGTCGAACGGCCCCAGAACAGCCAGCAGCCCAACCGCCGCGCCAGCCAGGCACAGCGCAAGACACGGCCCCGCGTCCTTAGCGCATTTCTTAGCGAGATGCTTTGCGTTGTCACTCATTACTATCGAGCTCCTTAGAGGGTCGTTGCTTTGATTCATGCTGCCACAGCAAAGTCGGACGGCGTGTTAAGCGTCACATGTCGTGCGGACACGATTGAGTTACCCTACATATGTTTTGATTTGATAGAATGTAGGGTAACTACTCGGAAGGAAAGCTCTGTGTCCGTCTTAGAAGATGTCCTGGAAGAGGAATACGCACGCTCGAGCCGCCTCTTGGGGCTCATGGAGCAGGAAATCGGCCTCCTTCCAAAGGGCAGCATCCGCATGCGAAACATAAAAGGTCACGAATACTGCTACCTCAACTATCGAGTCGGTGACAAGGTTAAAAGCGACTATGTCCCTGCTTCAGAGGTTGATGAGCTGCGAGCCAAAATCGAACGCCGAAGATCTCTCGCGGCTGCCATTAGAGAGCAGAAGCGTTCTCAAAAGCAAATCATACGAGCGTTGGGAAGGGTGCCAAATGTTGACTGAGCAGCAACAAGCATTCTTAAAAGTGCTTGACTTGGTCGAGGACGCAGGGTGCATAGATCACGTCGTTCTCATCGGATCCTGGGCGGAGTTTGCCTATAGAGAAGCCGAGGTGCTACCGAGCTTTTGTCCAAATATCAAAACAATGGATGTTGACTTCCTTGTCCGGGAGTAAACCACACCTTCGTACCACATCGATGCTCATCCTCTGCTTTAATTTGCTCCGCGCGATCAAAGACAAATGAAACGAAATCGTCTAGGTCAATCGAAGCCGCCTGCACCAGATCGGCAATAGCTTCTTCGAGACTTTCCTCTTGAGAGACCAAGTCAATATCTCTTGTAACACGCGCATCGAGCGTCCGCGCCAGGACACTTTGGCCGCCCTTGAGCACGAAGCGGCTGTCGTCTCCCGTAAAAACGCGGCACAAAAGACGATGAAAGTAGAAACCCGTGATTGCCCGATTAGTATCCATCGGCGACTGCCTTGCGGCATTCCTAACAGCCATCTCCAATGCGGCAGGCGTCTTGTACTTCACCATGTCCTCCGTTTTGCGTTAGTCATTCAGCACCATCAGCAGAGACATCATTAGCTCGCGTCGTTTGGCGGTTTTAGAGTTCCCCTTTACGAGATCTTTCAGCCGCTGTGTATTGAGTCCACGCCCAAGCGCATCGTGATAGGCATCGGTAATTAATGAGGGGTCCTCGCAATCGAGGCATAGATCGACGAGCGTGCGCTCGGGTTTGGTTACCGGCAGACCGTCGAGCCAGACGATATCCCGCTCGGCAATCTCGCGCTTTGCAAAGGAAAGGGATTCGTTTCTTGTATTGATGCGCGTGGGCGCGGTCATCCTGTAGGGGGACAAATAGAAATCGCCCATTTGCTGCAGGTTCGCCGCCGTCGTACCGCTCACGGCGATGCCATCCCACTGGCGTTTTCTCTCCCACGCGCAAAGGGAGGGATTGGTGAGCTTCCAAAAAGCGTTGAGCTCGTCGGTGTCTCGGCGCTGTGTTCCAGACATCCGGTAGGCGCCGTGGCATATCCGTTCAAGACGCCCCACACGGCACGAGTGTGCCAGCGCATCTCGTGAGATGTCCATACGAGCCGCCTGGGCTGTGGTGAACACGCCCTCGCTCTCGGAAAGCTCGCTTATCGCCGTTATGTTGCTAAAATACTTCATGTCGCAATTGTAGGATATTTTCATACTTCTGCAACGTGATTTTGATTCTATACGATCGGCGCGCTTTGCTTTCCCATTTCTGCCGCCGACTTACCGTTAGGTCACCGCTCTCCGCTACCGAGGTCTAATACTTTTCCGCGAAGTGAACGTCTGTTTTTGGACCCCTGAAGCATCCGCATTTTTCGACCTGTCTCTTATACACATCTCCGAGCCCACGAGACGTAG
>URWM01000146.1 GCA_900551655.1 uncultured Collinsella sp. | reverse complement strand
CCTAAGCCTTCGTCGGCAGCGTCAGATGTGTATAAGAGACAGGGTCACGCTCTCGTCGGGATCCATCCCCAGGTCAGTGGGCAGGTACGAGCCCAGCTGGGCCGACTTGGTGTCCTCAAACGCCGCAACCTTGCACTTGTACACCTGACTCTTGTTGGTAAACACGAGCAGCTCGTGCGTGTTGGAGGACGGGAACTCGATAAAGGGCTTGTCGCCGTCCTTGTACTTGAGCGTGGTGGCCTTCTTGAGCACGCGGTCGGTCATCTTCTTGAGGTAGCCGTCGCGCGAGAGCATGATGGTAACCGGATACTCCTCGACCTCAGGCTCCAGGCTTACCTCGATAACCTCGTGGGGCTCAATCCTGCCCGTGCGGCGCGGCATTACATATTTCTTGTTGACCGCTGCCAGCTCGTCGCTGATGACCTTCTTGATGTTCTCCTCGCTGGAGAGGATCTCCTCAAGCTCGGCAATCTCGCCCTCAAGCTTGGCGATGTCCTTGGTGCGGTTGAGGATGTACTCCTCGTTGATGTTGCGGAGCTTAAGTTCGGCAACAAACTCGGCCTGGGTCTCGTCGATGTCGAAACCCTTCATGAGGTTGGGCACGACTTCGGCCTCGAGCTTGGTGCCGCGGATGATGGCAATGGCCTTGTCGATGTCGAGCAAGATCGCCTCGAGGCCGTGCAGCAGGTGCAGGCGCTCGGACTTTTTGCCCAGGTCAAAATTAATGCGGCGACGCGTGGACTCAATACGCCACTTGACCCACTCGTGCAGGATCTGGCGCACGCCCATAACGCGAGGGTAACCATCGACGAGCACGTTGAAGTTGCACGAGAACGAATCCTGCAGCGTGGTCGAGCGATAGAGCTTGGCCATGAGCTTGTCGGGGTCGACGCCGCGCTTAAGGTCGATGGCGATGCGCAAGCCCGAGAGGTCGGTCTCGTCGCGGATGTCAGCGATCTCTTTGACCTTGCCCTCCTTGGAGAGCTTGACGATGCGCTCGATGATGACATCGGTCTTGGTGGTGTAGGGGATCTCGTAGACCTCGATGATGCGCTCTTCGGGAATCCAGCGCCAGCGGGAGCGGATCTGGAAGCTGCCCAGGCCGGTCTCGATAATCTTCTCCATCTCCTCGCGGCGGTAGATGATCTCGCCGCCGGTGGAGAAATCGGGCATGGGCATGTACTCGAGCAGGTCGCAGTCGGGGTCCTGCAGGTAGTGCATCGTTGCGGTGCAGACCTCGTTGAGGTTGAAACCGCAGATATCGGACGCCATAGCGACACCGATGCCCTTGTTGGCTGAGACGAGGATGTTGGGGAACGTGGTGGGCAGCAGACGCGGCTCCTTCATGGCGCCGTCGTAGCTGTCGACAAAGTCGACCGGGTCCTTGTCGATGTCCTTGAAGATCTCGGCACTGATGGGGGAGAGCTTGGCCTCGGTGTAACGAGAGGCGGCGTAGCTCAGGTCGCCCGAATAGTACTTGCCAAAGTTACCCTTCGACTCCACGAAGGGGGCAAGCAGCGCCTCGTTGCCGGTGGCCAGGCGCACCATCGTCTCGTAGATCGCGGCATCGCCGTGCGGATTGAGCTTCATGGTCTGGCCCACGATGTTGGCGCTCTTCTGGCGCTCGCCCTTGAGCAGACCCATCTTGTACATGGTGTAGAGCAGCTTGCGATGCGAGGGCTTAAAGCCATCAATCTCGGGGAATGCGCGCGAGACGTTGACGCTCATGGCGTAGGGCATGTAGTTGACCTCGAGCGTCTGCGTGATCGGCTGGTCGGTGACCTCGGAGTGCAGGCCGATGACGTTCTCGGCGTTGACCTGCTTTTTCTTTGGCTGGTTCTTCGTCTTCTTCTTTGCCACGATTTCCTCTTGAACTTCTTATGGGCCGTCGTTATCGATTTGCTGCTATTGCAGGTCCAGCTGGTCCAGATATTCCTTGCCGTGCTCGGAGATATGGCGCTTGCGGCCCGCTTCGTCGTTGCCCAGCAACAGGTTGAACATGGTCTCCATCTTGGTGACGTCCTCGGGCTCTACCTTGATCAGGCGGCGCGTCTCGGGGTTCATGGTGGTGAGCCACATCATGTCCGGATCGTTCTCACCAAGACCCTTGGAGCGGTTGATGGAGCACTTCTGGTCGCCGATCTCCTTAAGGATGCCGTTTTTCTCGAGCTCGGTGTAGGCAAAGTAGGTCTTCTCTTTGCAGTTGATCTCGTAGAGCGGCGACTCGGCGATATACACGTAACCCTCGTCGATAAGCGTGGGCACCAGGCGGTAGAGCATGGTGAGCACGAGTGTGCGAATGTGATAACCGTCGACGTCGGCGTCCGTGCAGATGATGACTTTGTTCCAGTTGAGGTTGTCCAGGTCAAAGGCACCGAGGTTCTTGATGCGCTTGTCCTTGATCTCTACGCCGCAGCCCAGTACGCGCATGAGGTCCATGATGATGTCAGACTTAAAGATGCGCGGGTAGTCCTCCTTCAGGCAGTTGAGGATCTTACCGCGGACGGGCATAACGCCCTGGAACTCGGCATCGCGCGAGGTGCGAATGGCGCCTGCTGCCGAGTCGCCCTCTACGATGTAGATCTCGCGACGGTCCTTGTCCTTGGAGCGGCAGTCGATGAACTTCTGCACGCGGTTGGCCATGTCGGTCTTCTGCTGCAGGTTGGTCTTGATGCTCTGGCGCGTCTTCTCGGCATTCTCGCGCGAGCGCTTGTTGATGAGCACCTGCTCCATGATCTTGTTGGCAGCGTCTTTGTTCTCGATCAAGTAGGTCGAGAGGCGCTCCTTAAAGAAGGCCGTCATGGCCTGCTGGATAAAGCGGTTATTGATGGCTTTCTTGGTCTGGTTTTCGTAGGACGTCTGAGTGGAGAAGCAGTTAGTCACCAGAACCAGGCAGTCCTGGACGTCCTGCCATTTGATGCCGCTCTCGTTTTTGTTGTACTTGCCCTGTTGCTTGATGTAGGCATCGATGGCGCTAGTCAATGCACTGCGGGCTGCCTTCTCGGGCGAGCCACCGTTCTCGAGCCACGATGAGTTGTGGTAGTACTCCTGCATCATGAAAGTGCGCGAGAAGCACATGCACGCGGTGATCTTGACGTTGTAATCGGGCAGGTCCTCGCGGTCGCGACCGCGGCGGTCGGCCTCGATAAAGAAGGGCTCAGTAAGGTAGTCGGTACCGACCTTCTCGAGCACGTAGTCCTCGATGCCCTTGGGGCAGCAAAAGTCATCTTCGGAAAACTCGCCATCGTCGCCCTCAATGCGCAGGCGGAAGGTCACGTTGGCGTTGACCACCGCCTGACGGCGCATGGTCTCGCGATACCAATCGTGGGGGATGCTGATGGAGGTAAAGACCTCAAGATCGGGGCGCCACTTGATGGTGGTGCCGGTACGGTCCTCGTCGCTGGGCTCAATCTCGAGTGCCTTCTTTTTGGCGCCGACGACCTTGCCCTTCTTAAAGTGCAGGGAGTACTTGTTGCCGTCGCGCCAAACCGTGACGTCCATGTATTCGGAGGCGTACTGGGTCGCGCAGGAGCCCAGGCCGTTGGTACCGAGCGAGAAGTCGTAGTCGCCGCCCTGGTTGTTGTTGTACTTGCCGCCGGCGTAGAGCTCGCAAAAGACGAGCTCCCAGTTAAAGCGTTTCTCGGAAGGGTTCCAGTCGAGCGGGCAGCCGCGGCCGTTGTCCTCTACCTGAATGGAGCCATCGCGAAAGGCGGTAAGGGTGATGAGCTTGCCGTAGCCCTGGCGCGCCTCGTCAACGGCGTTGGACAGGATCTCGAAGGCGGCATGCGCGCAGCCGTCGAGTCCGTCCGAGCCAAAGATGACGGCGGGGCGCAGGCGTACGCGCTCCTCGTCCTTGAGCTGGCGGATACTGTCGTTACCATAGTTTGCGGTGTTTTTTGCCATACTCGCTCTCTCGGTGCTCCTTTGCTGCGTTTAAGTCATATAGATAGTCAAGGTAGCATAGCCCAGCCCACAGACGATTCCACCCAACACGAAATCCATCGAACAATCGTTCGATTAGATAATGAATGCTTGGAATGCGGGAGGGACCTGTCCTGTCCTATTCAAACATCTGCGGCAGGTCGATGAAGACGGTTCGATCGCTTTCGCCAGCTTCGAAGCCCGAACGGGAGAAGAATCCATAGCGATGGCACTTGAGTCCCGTTGCCTCGACTTGGGCGATTTCCTCGTCGACCATTTTTTGCGTGATGGGGGATTTGCGGAACTTTGCTTCGTAGAATGCGTAGCCCTCGGGGTCTTGCGTTACCACATCGAATTCGCCGCTCGTTTTGTTTGCGGGGTCGTCGTACCAGTACTTGCCTATGGCGTCGAAAGCCGGTTCGATCTTGCCGGTCCTGTTCTGCCGCACGAGGTATTGACGGCAGATCTCCTCGAACATATGAGGAACGTAGTTTTCCTCGAAGTCTTGGAAGACGTGACGATCATAGAAGACTTCCGGGTCGAGCAGCTGACGCGCTGAGGCATTGCGGAAAACATAGCGATAGTAAAAGAGCGAAAGCGGATCCACTACAAAGTAGCCAGACTTGCGCTTGTTCGTAGGGTCGTTGATGGGTGCACGCTTTTGGACGATTTCGAGTGACATGAGCTTGTCGAGCACGTCTGCCATGGCCGGACCGCTCGAGACGTGCGACTGTGCCAGCACGTCCCCCCAACGGGAGTAGCCTTGTGCGAGAGCCCCGAAAACTTCGTTGGCGTTGGTCATCTTCGAGATCTCGGCGTTGAGATAGGACGGCACCTCGCTTTCTAAGCGGGCGCCAGGTTCCGTGACGAGCTCGATGATGTTGTCGCGTACGCTTTGGGATTGATCCTGTCTCTTATACACATCTGACGCTGCCGACGAAG
>URWM01000145.1 GCA_900551655.1 uncultured Collinsella sp. | reverse complement strand
GATCTACACCTAAGCCTTCGTCGGCAGCGTCAGATGTGTATAAGAGACAGAACCTCTAGAGTGGAGCACATCGAAGGCTACGACACCATCTTTTTGGGTTTCCCCATCTGGTGGTACGTGGCACCGGCGATTATCAACACATTCCTTGAGTCTTACGACCTGACAGGCAAGACGATCGTCCTGTTTGCCACCTCGGGCGGAAGCGGAATGGGCAAAACGGCGTCGGTCCTTAGGGCAAGCGCTCCGGGCGCAAAGATCGTTGACGGCGGCATTCTCAACAACGCAAGCAACGCCAGCCTCGAGAAGTTCGCGGCAAGGTACCTCTAACGCGACAAAGGCCGACAAATCGGCGGCGCGGCGAGCACGATGAAAGCGGCATCATCGAGTGGATATAGGAGCGCCTGCCCTATTCCAAAGTCGCCACCCTAACCTTTCATCCACTCCAAAACATGTACGTCAACATCCAAAGTCAACATTTTTTGACATCTTTGAATGCTGACGTACAGCTTTTTGTATGGACCGGAGAAGGCGCAAATGGCGAACCCATCGAGCCGTCAAGACACTTTAGCCGCATGACCATGCACTCATCGATGGCAGGATTCCCTATACTGAGTCACATATGACGGTATCGCGCCAAAGGAGAACGCCGTGACCACGTCGCAGATATCCCTGCTCGCGCTCATCTCGGTTGGAGGCATCGGCATCCTGCTTATCGGAATGAGCACGCTCATGAAAGCCGCCGCCCGCAGGAAAGCCAAGGCCTGCACCGCTATGATCATGGGAACGGTCATTGACCACCGCTTTATGGGCGAAGGCAGGATGTATCCCGTTTTGGAGTACACCGTCGACGGCACGCAGTACCACGTGAGAAAACAATTCCGCGGCGTAAAGACCAAAAGCTTGTCGGGGCTCCCCGTCCGCACGCAAAGCGCGGCGTACGAAGACGCCAAGGGCTGGTTGCACGTACAGACAGGGCCCATCGCACGCCTAGATACTCTCGCAGAGCAGCTTTGGCCCCTCGGCAGCCAAATGACTGTGCACTACAACCCCAGCAGCCCAGACAAGAGCTATGTCGAGCGCCCTATCGTGGGCGACTTTGCCACGCTGATGTTTAACATCGCGGGTATCTTGCTCATTGCGCTGAGTATTTTGCTCTATGTTCTTATCCAGCGCTAGCTCAGACTGATACATCCCGCGCGCCGCGCGTCGTAACGACCGCCACGACTCCAAGGACCAGCTATGGCAACACTCTCCGAACAAGAACGTAAGCGCATCCAGCGATACTGCATTTGCCCAAAGGTTGCCGGCGCGGCGCTTGCCATGGCATTCGTGCTGCCCTTATCGATCATTCCTTTCGAAATGGTCGACGACATCGTCTTCCATCACGAAGGCTTCCAAGAGACAGGCATGATGACCGCCTTGGTGCTCACCGCCATCGAGCTCGTTATATTCTGCTACTGCGCTCTCGCCCCGCGCTTTGGCATGCGTGGCAAGCAGTGGAAGGAAATGCAGCGCCGGCTCGCCGTCGAGCAGAGCGAGAAAGACCGCTCGGCACAAATCGCAGGCGTTGTTGGCACGCAGGCCGCCGCGCGCCTGCTCAAGAACAGCGACAACGAGACCGCGCGCAACCTGGGCGGCGCGGCAGAAGTCGCCGCTGCCGTAGGCGCCGTCGCCACCGCGGCAGACGTGCTTACCGAGAGCTTCGCCAACGCAAAGGCTATGGCAGAGGCCTGTGGCGTGCCTGTCCCCCGTGCAAAGAAGTGGGTCATCGCGCTTGTGGCGCTGCCCCTCGCGATCGTATGCGGCGCCTATATCCCGCAGCTGGCGCAGGGAAACATCGAGATGCAGGAGAACGCCGCGGCCGCGGCTGAGCAGATCGCCATTGCTCGCAAGGCATTAGAGCCCTCATGCGAGTACGTGTCCGCCGATGACCCCTACGAGCGATATCAAGATTACGGCTATCACGTCCGCGGTTATCTGCACGACGGCGACTCCGATACCCAAAAGACCTATACGTACCTGGATTTTGACAACAAGGGGACACTCACGGAAGTGAGCTACGCGGCAGAGGTCGACCCCGGCGCGAGCCTCGAGGACAACCTCGCCCGTATCGAGCTCGATCTTGACGAGCTTTCCTCTGTTGTCCAAACCATAGACGTCAAGACCGCAAGCCCCGAGCTCCTAGCACCGCAGAAGCTCCCCGAAGAGTTTAGGCAAGCTTTTTTGAACGGCTCGCTCTACGAGAGAATCTCTATCAGGACGAGTGACGACCCTATTAAAGCGTATTACTCGTTTGACACGGATCCCGAGGACGAGTTTGACGAGTACACCCATCCAACCATCCGCATCACGCTGATGGGCAAAACGAACTAGGTGCAGGGAGATGAATGTGACAAAGGGACTGTCCCTTTGTCACATTATTCGGAGCGTAGGGCTTCCACGGGGTCTTTCTTGGATGCGCTACGGGCCGGCAGCAGGCCGGCGACAACCGTCAACAGCACCGAAATCGCGATGAGCACCAGCGCATCCTGCACGGGCAGGCTCATCAAGTTGGGGACCTGTTTGGCAGCAAGCGCCCAGGCATTGACCGGAAAGCTCACGACAACCACGACGGCAACGGCAAAGACGCCGGCAATGAGGCCCTCGATGAAGGTCTCGGCATTGAACACGTTGGCCACATTGCGCTTCGACGCGCCAATCGCACGCAGGATGCCAATCTCCTTTTTACGCTCCAGTACGCTGATGTAGGTGATGATGCCGATCATGATGGAGCTGACGACCAAGCTGACGCTCACAAATGCGATGAGTACCAAGCTGATGGTGTTCACGATGTCAGTTACCGAGCCCATGATGATGCCCATGTAGTCGGTGTACGAGATTGCCTGCTCATCGTGGCCAGCAGCTTTGACCTGCTTGTTGTACGCATCGATGTAATCGAGCACGCGCTCCTTGGCCTCAAAGTCGCGCGGGAAAATCTTGACCGAGATGGGGTCCGCCTCGTCCGCATAGCCCAACGTGGTCAGATTGTTGTCGTAGGTGAGCTTCGACGCCTTCGCATAGCTCATCATGAGCGAACTCAGGTCCTCGGCGTCCATGTTGAAATGGATGGCGCGGGCAAAGGCGCTCGCATCCACACGCATGGCGCTCGCCAGGTTAGCAAAACTCGAAGACATCTGCGTCGCCATCTGGTCCATAAGCCCTGCCGCGCCCGCCTTGAGCTGGGATGATACCGTCGACGCTATCTGCTCGCTGATTGCCTTCATCACCTGATCCATAGCCTGCTGCAGATACAGAGCCAGCTGCTTTTGCACATAGTCGCTCATCGCCTGCTGCAGACGCTCGGCCAGGGCATCGCCGCCGAGTGCTTTGAGCTGGGCCAGGATTTGCTGGGCTGCGGCATCATTCTCAAGATACGTCGAGAATGCGGCAGCGAGCTTTGACGCGTCTTTAAGATCTTCGGGTGTCAGCGCCTTAAACTGATCAGACTGTAAAAAGCCTTCAAACAGCTGGTTGGCAAGCGTTCCCACCTGCTGCATTTGCTCGGGCGTGAGTTCCAGACCGTCAAAGATACCCGAGAAATCTGGGGTTGGCGCTTTTGCCATGATGCTGCTGAAGTCGATGTCCTTGCCAACGCCCGAAAGGTCAATGTCCAGCCCCGACAGATCGATGCCAGAAAGGTCCATACCGCCGGCCGCACCCGAGAGTGCAGACGCATCAAACGAGAACGCGCTCTTGAGCGCCGCCTCGTCCACGCTGAACATGCTGCTCAGATCCACGCCTTGTTTGGCCTCGCCTTGCAGTTCGTCGAAGGTTTTGCCCGTAAAGACATCCATCTCGGGGTGAGCAAGCTGCTCCTGCACAATCTGCGAATTTGCGGCGCGTTCCATAAGCTGACGAGTCAGTGCATGCGTATAGGCAATGCCCGGGGTCAATGCGCTCGCGTTGGCCGTCTCGTTAGGTCGCACCACGCCCACAATGCGCACGTCAATACCGTCGGCAACCTTGGCGGCCATAAAGTCGGCGTCGCCAGACATGTCGGTCCACATGCCGGTCTCTTCGTTTTTACGATAGGCATCGGCCGGCGACAGCACCTTAAACGTCGTGGACAGTGCATCGTCGTAGGTAAAGTCGGCGCCGGTCTCGGGCGTTTCGACCCCACCGTCAGCCGTCATAGCGCTGTTTACCAGATCGTTGAGCTCATTGATATCCAGCGCACCGATGCTGTAGAGCGTGTAGTCGCCCACCGTGCCACG
Organism: uncultured Collinsella sp.; assembly: GCA_900551655.1. Classification (GTDB taxonomy): domain Bacteria; phylum Actinomycetota; class Coriobacteriia; order Coriobacteriales; family Coriobacteriaceae; genus Collinsella. The sequence continues at coordinate 641 of URWM01000145.1, read as the reverse complement.
GCTCGAAAGCACCATCACGGTCTCGTTGGCAGACGTAGGCCAATGGCCGGCAACGACATCGTACTGGCTGTCGAGCAGGCTCTGGTCGTCAATCATCTCGTTAAAGACCGAGGTTCCCATGGAATCCATGCTCACCGTTGCCGCCGAACTTGCGCCGCCGCTCATGGCCTCGGTCATAGCGTTGGGCACCAGCCGAACAGGCTTCTCATCGCCCTTGCCGGCACGATAGACAACCGGCGATACACCGTAGCCGTACTGAATGGCGTTGACCTCTTTATCGATGCCGTCGCCACCGGCATCGAGCCATGCCTTAAAGCTTGTCATGTCGTTAGACTTAACGCTCGCAAACATATCCTTTACGGCCGTGACCACAGGAATCTTATCGGTTCCCTTAGCCTTGCCGCCGGCACTGTCGTCGGACGAGCCCTCGTTCTTGGACATATCGTCGTCCGTGGCCCCCTGTCCGCCCATCATGGACGACAGGTCGTAATCCTGCTTGGAAATGGTGAGCGGGTAGCTCGAGAGCGTATCCTCCTCGACCTTTTTGATGTAGCCGTTTACGCCGTTGGACAGCGCCAGAATCGCCGCGATACCGATAATGCCAATCGAGCCCGCAAAGGCAGTCATGGCCGTGCGGCCCT
>URWM01000144.1 GCA_900551655.1 uncultured Collinsella sp. | reverse complement strand
TGGTCGAGCAGCTCGTCGAACTTGGGGACGATTGCGCAGACGCCGACCTCCATGACGTTGAACAAAACCGAGCCAAGCATCGAAAGCGGGACGGCGAGCGTGATGGCCGTCGCGATATCCTGGCCGAGCACCATTGCGAATGCACCGCCGAACAACGATCCCAGGCAGTAATCGGAAGGCATGACGCCGCCCATGCTCACGTTGCCGATGAATACCAGCTCGAGCTGGGCGGCAAGCAAAACGCCGGTAGTGGCTAGAGAGGAATCGCCTGTAACTAGCGACAACAAAAGACCTTCAAACGCCACACAGAAAATGGGGCGGGAAAGCTGCGTCCAGCAGAACCAATCCAAGAACTTGAACAACGCGGTGCAGAAGCCCACAACCAACGCAGGACCCAACAGATCCATGTTCATACCTGCCTTTCTCTTTTCTCATATCAGAGCTATCGCATGCGTCATCCAGACGCGAATGCACATCTTTCGATCAGCAGCCCATCATGGGCAGAAACTCCTTACGGGGATCACCCGGAAGCGCCTGATGGATAATCTCGACGCCCAAGTCGGCGATCTCTTGGATAACTTTCTTGTCATCTTCAGTGAGGTATACCGAATCGGAAAGTTTTTGCTTATCGGCTAGGTTTCCGCCGATGCGGCCGAAATTCGCGATATCAAGCACGGGACGCTCTTCGATCTTTCGATAAACCGCAAGCAAATCGCGAGGATCGTTGGAAAGCAGAAGGATCCGCATATCCTTCGAACGGGGGTCGGACACAAGACCGGCCGCCTTATCGGTTGAAACGACGGCAGCCTTGACCCCGTCGGGGGCAGCCGCCTTAAGAGCAGCAACTTGAAGCTTGTTGGCCGCCACGACATCGGAAGCCACGATGATGCGGCTGATGTTGAGCTCCTTGCTCCACTTGACGGCAACTTGCCCGTGGATGAGACGGTCGTCGACGCGTGCCATGGTGATCATGTCGGTACTCCTTTACCTTTGATCCTCGTTTCCGTGATACATGAGCCTCTTCTTAGAAGAAATCGTCCTCGCCGTTATCGACGGGAGCGTCGGCCTTGATGAGCTCGACGACCTTGGTGCCCTCGCGGGCATCCGCGACCGCCTGGTCAATCTGGGCCTGGCTCAGCTCGCCGGGCATGGCCAGGATCGACAGCACCAGACCCATCGAGAGGCCCGAGAGCAGGACGACGTTATCGAACTGGGAAAGCTGCTCGAGGCTCTGGTTGCACACGCTGCCGCCGAAGATATCGGCGATGACGATGAACTGATCGTCGGGATCGGCGGCGACACGGTCACGCAAGCCGCCGATAAGCTCGACGACGTTGCCGTCGGGAGCGAGCCCCAAATACGAAAGTTCCTCATTCTTGCCAAACACCATCGAGACGGCGTCGGCGACGCCGGCGGACAGCTTGCCATGCGAGATCAATACGACTTGCTTGCTCATCTGACTCCCTTGGTTACTTGTTTAGCAAACTGGTTTACTAACCGATTTACATTGTACAGAAGAAGAGTTTAGAATGCATTGCTTTCTTTTTTATTCAGTTGAAATTACCGTTCGCGGCAGAATATCTACCGTTTGCCGGCATCCTCATAGCATCTAGCTAAGTTTTCCCGGGTTCCCATATACAAGGCATCCCAAATGAAAGGAGTGCGCGGCTTTTTTGGTCTTGAGTGCCGGGACGGCATTCTGCTCCCAGCTATAAATATTGGTCGCCGGATTCTGGCGCACGGCAACGGCCTCGCGCTCAACCCAATCAGAGGCAAAATCCTTAACAAGGCTACCGAGACCAACCCGTTTGAGCTTGCGTTCGATTACTTCGCGACATGACGAGATATCTTCGATGCCGGCTTCCTGTCCATAGTTATCGGCTTCGCCGGGCGACGCCAAAAGACTGCGCTTAAGCTTGATCGAACCCGGCTCACGCTCAGCGCAATCGAACTTGGAGCTCCACCCAAACACAGGGAAACCGCCCTCGTAGGTCTCCAGCGGGAGTGACGACTCAACGTGGTGGATTCGAATATGCCTAAACTCGTCTACAGGGACCAGCCACGTCTCCACATGCGCAACCGTACCATAGCCCCACAGACTATAGATGTATCCACCATGGACCTCATGGCCCTCGATGCGCCCACGGCTGGCAAATTGATCGGTACCCGCAATCGACAATGCAAGGGCGCTATCGACGGCAAAATTTCCGATTCCGGTTCCATCGACCGAGGCGTTCCATCCAAACGCCGTCGAATAACACAGCTTGCCGTATTTAGAATAACGGCCCATGATCCCCGAGGCGCAATACTGTTTTGCTGAGAGCATATAAGTGTGGTGTGCGCCCGACTCGATTAGAACAGCGGGTTCCTCCTCAACATGCAGCTTTTCCAATTTTGGGGCGCAGGGCTCAATTTGCCAAAAAGAATCATCCTCTGGCAGCGCCAGGACCAGGAAAGCCCTAAACGCCCAAAAAGAAGCACCGGGGCTCGAGTAATCCTCGCGCACGGGCGCGCCTGGATAGCGATATCCAATCGACGACAGACAGCGATCGCCAGCATGATCATGCCACCAGGACAGATGGCGCAAAAGGAGGTCCTTGGCCTCGGAAGCCGGAGCCACCTCATCTCCCATCAGCGCCGCGGCACTCCAAAACGAAGCCTGCGCAAAACGATACGTAAGGCTACGGCCAAACGGTAAGGCTCGACCCTGTGCGTCGAACCAATAACGATATTCTTTCGCAAAAGCCTTCGAACGCTCGATACAGCCCTCAAGCGGATTCGAAGTCGCATAGCATTCGAGCAGCAGCGAAATCAGATGAAACGCAGATCCAACGTAGCTATCGAGTTGAAACGGCGTGCCATCCTCGTACCAACCATTCCCGACATACATGTTCTCGACCGCAGCCGCATCCGCGGCGAGGCGATTGGCATCATAGGTCAGTCCGCATTTACGCAGACCGCAGTTGATAAGTACACGGGTAAGATACCAGCTTCCCCAGGGCAGTTCGACAGTGTTTGCCACGTTGAGCCACTCGACCAGCCGCTTCTGTTGCTCGGCAGTAAAACAATTGAGTAGGTCTTCGCCCAGGCAAAGAAGGCCATAGCCGTAAACGACCTGCTCAAAAACAATCTGACGCGTCTCGAGCGTAGGGTCCTCAAACGCATCGGGATCGTCCGGCGTCAGGCCTTTTGCAATGTAGTCAAAATAGAAGCTCACGCGAGGGTCTTTTGGCGACATGCCACCTTTGACCAGTGAAAACACCGCCCACAGGGGGCGAGAGCCCCACTCAAAACCGCGAATCGACGCACGAAAGGAGGCGCCGACGTTCTCGGGACACGAAAACGGATCGGGCAGCAAATCGCAAGCCCACGAAACGAGATCTTGCCTCGTCGATAGCGAATAGTGCTGCGAATCCATCTTCATAACTCCCCCTGTTCTGCAGTCTTTCATATCATATCCGCAAGAAAGGCAAACGGTTACGTAAACCGATTATTCAGCTGCCAATGTACGAAAACCACTGGTACACCCACTCATATGTTATCGATGAACGATGGTAAACTGATTTACAATCATCGTATTCATAGACTCCCGTAGAAAGAAGCCGCCCTATGGCCAGTCAAAACAATGCAAAGAAACGCGTGACGATCAAAGAGATCGCAGCCATGGCCGGCACGTCCAAGACGACGGTTTCGTTCTATCTCAACGGCAAGACCGATCGCATGAGCGATGAGACACAGGCGCGCATTCGCAAAGCCATCCACGATACCGGCTACGAGCCGAGTCCCCTTGCCCGTGGCATGAACGCCAAGAGCAGCCAGATGATCGGCGTCATCATCGGCGACATCACCAATACCTTTGCAAACCAGCTGGTCAAGGGCATCGACACCGTTGCCAGCGCCGAGGGCTACCGCATGCTGGTATGCGCCTCTAACTTTGATAAACAGGGCGAGCTCGCATATATTGACCGCCTTATCGCACTTGGCGTGGACGGCTTTATCGTGCAGCCGACTGCCCGCTTTAAGGAGATTAGCAAATCCATCAGCGAGAGCGGCAAGCCCCTGGTCTTTATCGACTCAAAGCTCTACGACTTTAGTTCCAACTGGGTCAAGACCGACAACTATGAGGCCTCGTATCGCGCCGTCGAAGCCTGTATCGAGAAGGGATATAAGCGCTTTTTGGTCGTTACCGCCACGCCGGGGCTCATCTCCAGCCGCATTGAGCGCTTTAGCGGTTTTGTCGATGCGCTCGAGGCGTACGATTTGGGATTCACGCAGTTCTTGATCGAAAACGATCAGGTCGATACCGGAAAACTCGAAAGCTTCCTCGCGGCGAACATCGATGGAACGACGCCAACGCTCATCTTCGCCCCCAACTGCTGGGCTCTGCCCGACATCTATAAATGTTGCAAGGCTTATTACCCCCTCATGCCCAACATTGTGGGGCTTTTGGGCTTCGACAACACCGAATGGGTCAACGTCGCTTCTCCCTCGGTCTCGGTCGTCGAGCAGCCTGCACGTGAGGAAGGCCAGACCGCCGCGCGCATCCTGCTCGATTTGATTGCCGAAAAAGAGCAGGTAGAGACGCACCAAGTGCTTGATTGCTCTATCAACTGGAATGAGAGCACGCTGTAGGAACAAGCTGTTTCCCTCTTGACCAAAGGCATCGTGTCCTCAATTGAAAACCAATTTACTTAGATTCACAATTTATTGTTCACTGATTTAGCACGTAAAGTGATGAATTCAAGACCATCGTTGACAAAACCGGTTTACTAGCCGACACTTGCCTTGTCAGTCATTCCACAACGATTGGAGCAAGATGGCCGATAAGAATTCTGACAACTTTACGTTTGGCATGGACAGCTTCCGCCTGGATCTGTCTCTTATACACATCTGACGCTGCCGACGAAGGC
>URWM01000143.1 GCA_900551655.1 uncultured Collinsella sp. | reverse complement strand
ATATCGCCCCTACCCCAGCGAGCGGTTGAGGGAGCCGAGCTCATCATTGCCCATGGTGCGCCACATTTGATAGATGCAGCCGCGCGCCAAGAAAAAGAAGCCGTTATCGACGAGTTGCACGGCAGCATCCGCGAGTTGATTGGTCACGGCGGGCACCGGCGGCAGCTCAAGACCTGCCTTGCGGATGGTCTCGACAGCCTCCTCAAACGTGGGCTGTTTGATGACGCCCATCTCGTTCATAAGGCCCTGCATTTCCTCCTGCGCGCTGCCGCCCGACTCCTCGCCGCGCGGCACCAGGCGGTAGCATGCCAGCGCCAGCTCGAGCTGGTCGCAGTTCCAGTAGGCGAATGCCAGGCGATAGAACAGGTAACCGATCGAAGGCCGGTCGCTGGCAATACGCAGGCCGTGGCGCGCCACCTCGATAATCTCGTCATAGCGCTCCAGGCGTGCTAGCACGTTGATCAGGGCAAAGTGAGACTGCATGGACGAGCGCGCCAAATCGTAGAGACGACGCACCTCGGGCAGCGCACGCTCAAAGTCCTCTTGTTCGACGTAAAAGCTGCAAATCTCGTGCTGGGCAAAATACAGCGCATCGGGAGCGCGAAGGATTCGCACGGAACGGTCCTCCTCCATCACCGGCAGCACCATGCGCACCAGCTGGTTGTCGCAGAACTGGGTCTGCACCGGGCCCGTCGCCAAAAGCTCAGCAACAGTACACTTGGCTTCCAACTCCTCGACAAGGCGAGAAAAGCCCTCGAAAGCACCGGCTCGGTCAACTTTGGATTGCTCGCGCAGCTCGACGACACGGGCGACATACGGATCGTTGTCCTCCTCCATGACCTCAAGCTCTTCAGCCGTATCAGCGAGCAGTAAATCGCGAAGCGCAGGCGGCAATGGACGATGGTCATCGCGTGGTCGGGCGTGAACCTCTGCAGGCTCAATCATGTCCGGCGCATCCGCCTCATATGCCTCGAGCAAATGCTTGCAGGGCATGTCGTCCATATCCATGCTCTCAAGATCCTTGGCGACAGAAACGCAATCGGCCAGATAAGCCGCACGGCCAAAGGAATACGTTTCGACAACGCGCTCGCCCTGCTCGCCGTCGGGAGCCGCAATCTGCACGTAGCAGCGCGTGATGCGAGCACCCGAAGCAAAGCAAGCCGCCGCGAGTGTAAGCGTAATACGCGCATCGTGCTCAGTGGCCCATGCTGCGCGCTTAGGCTCATCCACCTCGCGCCAGGCGTCATCTTGAGCATCGTATTCGCGCCGCGGCATAGCATCGACAACCGTGCGGCCAAATCGCACCAGCATGATGCCCTCGGCGACGTTCGCTCGATAGGTGTAATCGAGCCGCGTGACCACGTTGAGCGCTTCTACGATACGTGCAAAGCGGGTGCGAACGTCCCACTCTCCACCCGGCTGGCACGCAACCGTCCCCGGCTTGGCCCATGGGTTGTCATTCGACGGCGTTTCGAGCAGGCGAGGAACGTCGTTTGTCGTCTTGCTGATATGCCATAGGTCAAAGAGCGAGCAGCCCTCAAAGCTTGGCGACGAGGCAACGGGGCCCAACCCTGCCCCAATACGCTCAAGGATGCCCGATAGGCGGTTCAGGCGGCACTCGACGGCAAGCAGGGTATCGATCTCGTCCTGGTCCAGCAGGCTACGGTCAAAATTGAGATAGAAGAGCCTCGAGCGATCGATGCGCGCCAGGCTCATTTCGGTTTTGGCCGCGATGGTGCGCAGGCGTGGCAGATTAACTTCGCCCATCAAAGCGGCGGCATAGCGCTCAATGCCACTTGGATTATCTGTATGGTCAATGCGATAGAGCAACGTTTCGATTGCATCGGGCAGCGGCGTGGAATCAAAACCCAGCAGTACCTCAACCGGCTCGGGGAGTTTTACAAGTTTGATCTTGTCGACAGCATTTTTCATGCCCTCGTCGAGGCCGTCGGCATCTGCCGTGCCCGAGACAGTGTTTTCAGAATCGGCGAATATCACGTAACGCAAGAACATCGAGGCCATGAACTCGCCGTAGCGAAGGCTGCGCGTCGAATTCCACGTCTCGCGATCGGATTGTTCGCGCATGGCGCCTTCGGGAGAGCCGATGACTCGCGCCCGGGAGTGCATCGTCCCATCGGTACCCCTGACCGCAATCTCACCAATGTTGGAATCGGATTCGTCAAGAATCAGTTGCATGTCGGGATCGTCGGGCAGCGATACCTCGTTAACGGGACGGTCCACCTTATAGACCTCACCCGAAACGCTCACGTAGCCCAAAAGCGACACGTGGCTTTTGCCGACGAATTCAACGACATAGCATGATTCATGCGGGTCCTCGCCAAAGAGCTTCCAAACTACGCCATACGAGCGTCCCGCAGGCTGCTCGGGCATGGCCGGAAAGCGCTTTTTGGGATCGAGAAACCTGAGCTTGTATGTCGGACGCTCTGCCACGAAATATCACCCTGATCGGTCGTCTAAAGAAAGAGCGCGCCACGGGCTCACCGAGGCGCATACTCGAAATCTTACACGAGTCGATGAGAAATAGTCCCCTTTGACCGAGGTTCGAATCCATGCAGCGTTTACGTAAAAGAAAAGCCCCCGTTGCCGGGAGCTTTAATCTCAAATGGTGCGGCGTATAGGATTCGAACCTATGACGTTCTGATTCGTAGTCAGACCCTCTATCCAGCTGAGGTAACGCCGCAGCGCAAGACATATAAAACCACTTTAGCTTATTGGAGTCAAGCACAATCTCAAACTTTTTTGTGGAACGCAGTTTTGTCATGCTGCTCCGCATATACCGACGTTCCCCGTACGATCGATTGGCTTTTCGATCACATCGAACCCGGCGCCAAGCTCCCTCAGAAGCGACCGCACCCGTTGGGCACAGTCGTAGTCGGCAAACGAGATTCTCAGAATTCGGGCCACCTGATCAGAAGTTCCAACGCCATAGAAGTGCTCAAGGACAACGAGCGCCTCATGCGCCACAAACGTCTCGACCACATGCGGCGACTCCTCATAGCACCATTGTGTCAATGGCCCCTCACTCGTCTGCCGAACCACCAAGCCACCCATACCCGACGGCTCGCACGTTACCAGCAGGTGCTCCCCGCCCTCATCGCTCTGGAACAAAACAACCCTCTCATCGAACAGCTCCATCGCATCCCCTTTCTCTTGCTCTTAGTTAGCAAAAGCATAGCAGGTAAATGCATGTATACAGAACGTTTGTTCGTGTGTTTTCTATTGAGCTGTCCGCACGGCGTGGTATAGCCGTACACAAAAAGGGCGCCCCAAAAGGAGCGCCCTCGCAAATCGCCTATGCAGCTAGTTTACGCGACCGGCTCGATCTTCTCGAGGCCGCCCATGTAGGGACGCAGAACCTCGGGGATCGTGATGGTGCCGTCGGCGTTCTGGTAGTTCTCCAGAATGGCAGCCATGGTACGACCAGCCGGCAGGCCGGAACCGTTAAGGGTGTGCAGGTAGCGCGAACCCTTGAAGTTCTCGGGGTCGCGATACTTGATGTTGGCGCGGCGAGCCTGAAAGTCACCGCAGTTGGAGCAGGAGCTGATCTCCTTGTAGGCGTTGTAGCTCGGCAGCCAGACCTCGACGTCGTAGGTCTGACGGGCAGAGAAGCCCAAGTCGCCGGTGCACAGGCTAATCACGCGATACGGAAGGCCCAGCTGCTGCAGCAGGTACTCGGCCTCGGCGGTCATGCTCTCGAGCTCCTCATCGGACTCCTCCGGCTTAGCGAACTTGACCATCTCGACCTTGTCGAACTCGTGCTGACGGATGATGCCGCGGGTGTCGCGACCGGCGGAACCGGCCTCCTCGCGGAAGCAGGGGGTAAAGGCGGTGTAGCGGCGCGGCAGGGTGTCGGCGTCGAGGACCTCGCCGGCGTGCAGGTTGGTGAGAACGACCTCGGCGGTAGGGATCAGGAAGTTGTCGCCCGAGACGTGATAGGCGTCATCCTCGAACTTGGGCAGCTGACCCGTGCCAAACATGGTCTGACGCTTGACGACGATGGGCGGCCACCACTCCTTGAAGCCACGGCTCGTGTGCGTGTCCAGGAAGAAGTTGATAAGGGCGCGCTCCAAGCGGGCGCCGGCGCCACCGAGAACAGTGAAGCGGCTGCCGGAGAGCTTGTTGCCACGCTCGAAGTCGAGGATGTCCAAATCGGTACCCAGATCCCAGTGCGGCTTAAAGTCGAAGTCGAACTCGCGCGGGGTGCCCCAGCGGCGACGCTCGATGTTCTCGTCCTCGTCCTTACCGTACGGGGTAGCCTCGCACGGAATGTTGGGCAGGTGAGACATGAAGTCGTACTGCTCCTGCTCAAGAGCGGTACGGCGCTCGGCCAGACCGTCGATCTTCTCGTTGACGGCGCGCACGGCCTCCTTGGCGGCCTCGGCCTCGTCCTTCTTGCCCTCCTTCATCAGGGCGCCGATCTTCTTGGACTCGGCATTGCGCGTAGCCTGGAGCTCCTCGACCTCGGTGATGACGGCACGACGCTCGTCGTCGAGCTCAAAGAACTTCTCGCGATCCCAAGACGTCTGGCGGTTAGCCATGGCGACATCGATGGCATCGGGGTTCTCGCGAACAAACTTGATATCAAGCATTAGATCCTCCGGCGATATACATTCCATTTAGGTTGCAACCTTGTACATGTATGGGCAAGTATATACTTATGAGCGTTTACGACCCAACTCAACTACGCAAGAAGGCACCCAATGGACGCAGTTTTTTCCTTTTTGTTTGGCACCCGCACCGGTTTTGCCATCCTTTTCGCCGGCGGCATCCTGCTGTTTGCGATTCTTGCCTTTGTAATGGAGAAGCGCACCCATAAGATGTACGTCGACCGCGGGCCCAAGTCCGAGGATGAGGAAGACAGCTTCTGGGCTGTCTCTTATACACATCTCCGA
>URWM01000142.1 GCA_900551655.1 uncultured Collinsella sp. | reverse complement strand
GAGATTCCTCTACGTCTCGTGGGCTCGGAGATGTGTATAAGAGACAGGTCCAAGGTTGTCCCGGCGATTCTCGCCAAGGGCGGCTTTGCACTGATTACCGCCGACCACGGCAACGCCGATCACATGTTTGACGTTGCTTCCGACGGTTCCAAGCATCCGTTTACGGCTCACACCACCAACCGCGTGCCGTTCATCATCGTTGATGAGAAGGCGCAGCTCACCGGTATTGAGGACGGCCGTCTTTCCGATATCGCTCCGACCATGCTCACCATGGCTGGCATTGAGCCTTCCGCCGAGATGACGGGTCGCGTACTCGCCACCGAGGCCTAATAGAAAACAAATACCGTTTTCTAGTAAGGGGGTTGTCCACAACCGGACAACCCCCTTTTTGGTATTTCTGCCATTTCTACCCCGTCCCCAAATGGCAGGTGGGGGAGTGCTGGGGGTTGTGGTACAGTACTGGAGTTTGAATTGTTCTATTAAGGAGCTTATCTATGGGTCCGTTCCAGATTCTTCTGTTTGTCGTTTGGGCTGTCTCTGCCGTGGCGCTGACGATTCTCGTCCTGATGCATTCCGGTAAGGGCACCGGCGTTTCGGATATGATCGCTAGCTCGCTGTATAACTCCAGCTCTGCCACGGGCGTCATGGAGCAGAACCTCGATCGCCTGACGGTAATTATGGCCGTTGTTTTTGCCGTGTGCGTCGTCCTGTGCATGTTCTTCTTCCCGCAGGGCATCGTCGGCTACTAAGCATCGGCGTATATACGTTTGTAAAGGGTCCTGCATGTGCGGGGCCCTTTTTGTTTACAGACTTGTAACAGAGTCAAAATATCCCCACATACTTCGCCCAACTAAAGAAATTCTCGACCGTTAACCGGAATTAGCCCCAAATCGTGAATAAAATGCGCTACTGTATTGCAAAACGTTGGCCTGTTGTGCATAACCAGCCATAGCAGCGGGCGGCGTTTTGATGGTTCGGATCGGATAGTCTCGACATATGTCCGACTGAACATTTCTTTGTCCTATCTCATAAGGAGGATGGCATGGCTGATTCTATGTTCCACCAGCCCGTTATGGGTCGTCGCGCCTTTGTCGGCGGTACCCTTGCTGCGAGCTCCATGGCTTTTCTTGCCGCATGCGGCAAGAAGGGCGGCGACGCTTCCGGTTCTGAGTCCGGTTCGACGCTGAACTTCTACATCAACAACCCGGTCTGCATCGACCCCTACAATGTCCAGGAGGACCAGGGCACTCAGGTCGAGTACCAGCTCTTTGACGCTCTGACCTCTTATGACGCCGAGAAGGGCGAGATCGTTCCGCTGGCTTGCGAGTCCTTTGAGGCCAACGACGACGCCACCGAGTTTACCTTCAAGATCAAGAAGGCCAAGTTCCACAACGGTGACGACGTTACCTCCAAGTCCTTCAAGCTCGCTTGGGAGCGTCTGGTCAACACCAAGTCGGCCATCGCTACCGAGTACGGTCCTTCCGAGGTCTCCTATCACCTTTCCATGGTCGAGGGCTATGACGACCTGCTTGCCGGTAACGCTACCGAGCTCAGCGGTGTTACTTGCCCCGACGATGAGACCCTCGTCGTCAAGCTGTCTTCCGCTTACGCCGACTTCCCCTTCGTCGCCTCTCACCCGGCTCTGGCCCCGGTTCCCGAGTGCGCCGAGTCCGATGTCAAGAGCTTCTACCTTGCACCGGTCGGTAACGGCCCGTTCATGATGGACGGCAAGTGGGAGGATGGTCAGGAGATCAACCTCAAGAAGTTCGACGATTACTATGGCGACAAGGCCAAGATCGATGGCATCCACTTCCAGGTCATCAAGGACATGGAGACCGCTTACAAGGAGTTCCAGGCCGGTAACCTCGATGTCTGCGACGTTCCCGTTGCTCAGATCGACGCTGCCAAGAAGGATCGCGGCGTGTCCAAGGACGGCTACACCATGGGCGACGGCGAGCGCATGCTGCTCGGCGCCGAGCCTTCCACCTACTACCTGACCTGCAACAACACGGCCGAGCCGTTCAACAACGCCGACCTGCGCAGGGGTATCTCCCTGGCCATCAACCGTGAGGCCATCTGCAAGACCATCTTCAAGGGTACCCGTACCCCTGCCGACGGCATTGTTCCTCCGGGCATCGATGGCTACAAGGAGGGCGCATGGGAGTTCTGCGCCTACGACGTCGACAAGGCTAACGAGTACCTCGACAAGGTTGCTCCCGCTGGCGCTAACGGCGATCGTGGCATTAACGTGACTCTGTCCTACAACCAGGACGGTGGCCACAAGGAGATCATGGAGTCCATCATCGGCGACCTCGCCAAGGTCGGCGTTACCGCTGTCTCCGATACCCCCGAGTGGTCTGCCCTGCTCGAGCAGTATCAGAACTTTAACTATCAGTTCGGTCGTCTGGGTTGGATTGCTGACTACCCGATCATGGACAACTTCCTGTATCCGCTGTTCCACTCCGACTCCCTCGGTGGCGACAACCGCTCCGGTTACAACAACCCCGAGTTCGACGCCAAGGTCGACGAGGCCCGTACCACGGTTGACGACGAAGAGCGCGTCGCTAAGATGCAGGATGCCGATGCAATGGTCGCTGCCGACTGCCCGGTCATCCCGGTGATGTTCTACACGCACACCATCGCCGGCTCCGATCGCATCAAGCACCTCTATGTCGATCCGCAGAAACACGCCGATCTGGGTACCGCTGAGCTCGCCTAAGAGTTTGCAGCTTCCGTGAGGGTCAAGTATTTACGTAGACCTCATGGGAAACATACAGTTCTCCCTAACCTGGGGTAAACTGGCTGATGGTAATTTTGGGATGCCGGTCTGGCGATCGGCATCCCATTTAGGTTAATCCCTAGATAGGGGAGTGGTATGGGTAAGTACATCGTTAAACGTGTGCTTCAGTTCATCCCGGTATTTTTGGGCGTTACGCTGATTCTGTTCGCCCTCCAGAACATCGTGCCGGGAGATCCGATCAAGCTGATCGGTGGAGACAAGGCTCTGTCCCCCGAGGTGGAGCTTCAGCTTCGCGTGCGCTATCACCTGGTCCAGGCGGACGAGGACGGCAACGCGATCCTTGACGAGAACGGCGACCCCGTTCAAACGTCGCTCGTGGACCGTTACTTGTATTACATGAACGGCCTGCTTCATGGCGATCTGGGCAATTCGTATCAGCGCAAGCTGCCGGTTACGGAAATCTTTGCCCAGAAGTATCCGTATACGGTCAAACTTGCCGCGTGCGCCATCGTGCTCGAGGCAATCATGGGTATCGGTGCGGGTATCATTTCGGCGGTAAAGCGTTATTCCTTCTGGGATATTTTGGTAACGCTCACCACGTCGATCCTCGTTGCCGTTCCTGCCTTCTGGCTCGGTATGCTGCTGCAGCTGTTCTTTGGCGTCATCCTTAAGGATGCCACCTGCGGCGCTTTCTCCATGCCGATTTCGGGTGCCGGCGGTGCCAGCTCTCAGTATCAGGATTGGATGCACTATGTGCTTCCGACCATTACGCTGGCTTCGGTTTCGACCGCCTATGCTGCCCGCATCATGCGCTCGCAGCTGCTCGACGTCATGAACCAGGATTACATCCGCACGGCAAAGGCTAAGGGTCTCTCCAATCGCGCGATCATCATCAAGCATGCGCTTAAGAATGCACTCATCCCCGTCGTTACCTATATTGGTGTCGACTTTGGCGGCATGCTTTCGGGCGCCATCCTGACCGAGACGGTCTTTAACTGGCCCGGTATCGGCTCTGAGGTCTACCGCGCCATCAGCATGCGTGACTGGCCTATCGTTATGGGCGGCGTTACGCTCATCGTTGTCGTCGTTATGGTGATCAACCTGCTCGTCGACATTAGCTATGCATTCCTCGACCCGCGCATCCGCCTTGGCGGTCCGTCGGATAAGGCCTAAGGGAGGTACGTCTCATGCAGGAAACTGATTCTCAGTCTCAGGGGCAGGCTACCGCCACTAAGGCCGCATCTGCTCCCGCCAAGTCCCGCACGCTGTGGGGCGACGCTTTTAAGCGTCTTCGTAAGAACAAGCTCGCCGTTATCGGTGTCTGCTGGATCATCATCGTCGTTGTGGTTGCCCTGACCGCAGATCTGTGGGCTAAGCCCTGGCTCGGTTCGCCGACGGCTTCCGACTCGACCACCATGGCCCAGACGTCGCTGATGGCTCCGTGTGCAGAGCACCCGTTTGGCACCGACGCCCTTGGTCGTGACATTCTCGTTCGCGTTATCTACGGTGCACGTGTTTCGCTTTCCGTCGGTATTATGGCCACTGCGATCTCCACGGTGATTGGTCTGGTCATGGGTGCTCTGGCCGGTTTCTACGGCGGCATCTGGGATACGATCATCATGCGCTGTGCGGATATTTTCCTGGCGTTCCCGTACGTGCTTTTCGTTGTCGCCATGATCGCCGTTATCGGCCGTGGTCTTCAGAATGTCTTTATCGCCATCGGTATTCTCGGCTGGCCTTCTATTGCACGCGTCTTCCGATCCGCGATCCTGACGGTCAAGGAAAACGACTATGTTGACGCTGCGCGCGCGATGGGTGCATCCGATGCTCGTATCGTC
Source organism: uncultured Collinsella sp. (assembly GCA_900551655.1). Lineage (GTDB taxonomy): Bacteria > Actinomycetota > Coriobacteriia > Coriobacteriales > Coriobacteriaceae > Collinsella. The sequence goes on along the minus strand of URWM01000142.1, from coordinate 335 downwards.
GTGCGTCACATCTTCCCGAACTCCGTTGCCTCCATCGTGGTCTACGCGACCATGAACATTGGTGGTGCCATTTTGACCGAGTCCGCTCTGTCCTTCCTCGGCATGGGCGTTATTCCGCCTACGCCTTCGTGGGGCTCCATGATTCAGGACGGTCAGCAGTATCTTCTGACTGCTCCCTGGATGATGATCATGCCCGGTCTGGCAATTCTCTCGACGGTGCTCGCCTTCACCCTGCTGGGTGACGGTCTGCGCGACGCCCTCGACGTCAAGATGAAGGACGCATAAGGCTGTCTCTTATACACATCTCCGAGCCCACGAGACGTAGAGGAATCTCG
>URWM01000141.1 GCA_900551655.1 uncultured Collinsella sp. | reverse complement strand
CGAGATTCCTCTACGTCTCGTGGGCTCGGAGATGTGTATAAGAGACAGGCCTACTCCCCTCGCGCCGTACGAGCGGCAGCCATAAAACGAGCTACCCGCTCAACATCAACCGGAGCATCCAGCTTTCCGTCGCGCTTTAAGCAGGTGCCGACAAACGCGCCATCGTAGTAAGCAAATACGTCAGCCACGGTATTTTCGCGACAACCGGTGCCACATACCACGGGTACTTCGCCAACACGCTCGCGGACTTCATCGGCAAGCTCGCCCGAAGCGCCACGACCGGCAGCCGAACCGCCGATGACCATTGCATCCGGAAGGCAATTAAAGAGAAGTGAATCGGCAATGTCCGCAGTCGTGCGGTCGTTGAGATAAACCTCCCCCTCGCTCGTGATGAAGTGAAAAAGCTTGAGGTCGTCCAAGCGCAGCGCCGCCTTGCGACGCATGGTGTGAGCGAAATCTCGGTTAATCAGTCCAAGATCACCGGCCCAGGCACCGCAAAAATTGCAGCGCGTGAACTGCGCGTCAACGGCAGCGCACAGCTCGATTGTGGCATCACCATCGTAAATAGCCTCAGCTCCCCAAGGAGTCGACAGATCATGGGACAGAGCCCCGATTACATAGCCCATCGATGCAAGGGTTGAGGGAGAAACGTGCTGCTCATAGGGCATCGAGAGCTCATTGGTAATCAAAATGCCATCGACACCGCCCTGTTGCAACGCCTCGAGATCGCGCTTGGCGGCTTCCACGACCTGCGACACGCTTCCACCCGGGTAATACAGTGGGTCGCCCGGCAGAGGACGCAGGTGCAGCATTCCGATAACCGGCTTTTCGGTCTTGAACATCGAAGTTAGAAACGACATAACGTGCTCCTTCATAGGGTTATCGCGGGGACGTTACTCCCCCAGCACTTCGACGTACACTTTTCGCTTCTGCGGACCGTCAAACTCCGCAAGATAGATGTTCTGGGCACCTCCACACACGATGTGGCCATCTTGGACGGGAAAGAAGCAACTGTTTCCACAAATCATGCTCTTGATATGCCCACAGGAGTTGTTGCCGGTGGCTCCATAGCTCGGCAGGAAGTGTGCATGCGCATAGGGGGCATCGAGCGGGGCGATGCGATCAAGCGTCTCCATAAGATCCGTCTCCACGCAGGGCAGTCCCTCGTTTACCACGATTCCACAGGTCGTATGCGACAAAATAATTGCTGCCAAGCCATTCGTCACCGAACTGCGTTCGATGGCAGCGTGCACGTCCTCGGTAATATCGATGAACTGGTCCGGAGCAGTCGATAGATAGCTCAATGTCTCGAGCGTCACCATGTTCACTCATCCCCTTCAAGAAAACGCAGGGCATTACCCCAGTAGAGCCTTTCTCGCGCATCATCGCGCATGGACACGGTATCGAGCGCCCGCTTGAGTTTGAATGCACGGAAACGCGGCGTATTGCTGGCGAACATCACTTGATGCGATAGCGCGCGCTCATACCACAGCGGCCCCATATCGACCGTGAAAAGACGCTGCATCATCTCCTCGGGCGAATCGATGTAAGTGATAGAGGTGTCCGTGTAGCAGTTGGGATACTTGAGCAGCATCGCCACGGTCTCGCGCACCCAGGGCCAGCCAAAGTGGGTCAAACTAAAGCGCACATTTGGATGCGTTGCGATTGTGTGCTCAAATGCAAGCGGGTTACTGCGCGAGAGCTCTGCGCCAGGCTCCCAAGACATACCGGCATGGAAAACCACCGGCTTGTTATAGCGCTCGCACAGCTCGTAAAGCGGCTCGGCCACAGCATCATCGGGGGCAAAACCCTGCTTTGCAGGATGCAGGCAAAGCCCCTTTGCCCCCAACTCGGTAAAGGCGCGCTCCAGTTCGTCTGCGGCACCGCTCACCTGCGGGTCTACGCTCGCAAATCCCCACAGACGATCGGGATGCGCGGCAACCAGCATGGCAATCTGGTCATTGGTGCCAAAGTGCCCTCCGCATGCCGTGGTTACATCGAGCGGCATGAGCACGCTCTTCTGCACGTCACAGACGTCCATCTCGACTTGAAGCTCATCCCAATCCATGGGGCCCATATGCCCCATACCAAATTCTCGTGACCAAAAACCGAATCCATCAGGCTCATCACCCGGCGTACAGATCTCGCCGTAGAGCATAGGATGGACCAACATGTCGATAACCATTTCATACTCCTTTCCAGGCATTTGACCCTAGTACGGCTCAAACGAACCAATCACTCGGGACGACAGCTCAGCGCCCGCCTTCATACACGCCGGAATATCAAGGCCATCGATCACGCCCTTGGTAAACCCGGCAATATACGAGTCGCCGGCACCCACGGTATTAACGACCTTCTCCGCCGGTACGATCCCGCACTCATAGAAGCGCTCACCGTCATAGGCAATGCTTCCCTTCTCGCCAAGCGTGGCAACCGCAACGCGCGGTCCCAATTCCTGCACGTGGCGTACCCAGTCCCGCAGCTCCGCAGTGTCCTCTTCAAACGACATGAACGCATAGTCTACGTAAGGAAAATGAGCCTCGCATGCATATTCGGGATCCTGGCTGAACACCGAGAAGTCCATAACCACCGTCTTGCCCGCATCATGCCATTCGGGCAGGAGGTCCAAACAATTGCCAAACAGGTCGGTATGAATGATGTCATGCTCTAGGATAAACGCCCGGTCGTCTTCATTCGGTCGATATGTCTCCATTACGCCATCGATTGCCTCGAGATGCACGCGATCGACGCCGTCTTTCAATGCCATGAGCATCACCGAGGTGTCGCCATCTTCCACCCGCAGATGTGAGATATCGAACCCCTCAGCGGCCAGCGCCTCTCTCATCTTGTCTCCGTACTCGTCCTTGCCGACAACCGACACGGCGGATACCGAAACGCCCATTCGTGCAAGATGGATACCCCAGTCAATGCCATTACCAGTCGGATAGAACACGCCGATGTTTTGATAGACGTCCGCGCAGCAAAAACCAGCCGCACACGCTTTAATACCCATGGTCTTCTCCAATGTTCAAAAGGGGACCCGCCACATGGCGAGCCCCCTTTTCGCGTTTCGCTTATTGTTCTGCATCGGCTGTCCAAGGCCTCATAGCCAGACCGCCGTACGCTTTCTTAAGCTATTCGACGATTGGTGCTCCGTGGCCCCAAGAACCTTCCATGCCGCACACGGTCGAGGCAAACCCGGCAGCAAAGTCGAGCGCACGCTCGATGGCCTCGGCGCCATCCTCACCACGCTTGGCGGAATCGAGATAGCACATCAAAAACGAGGTGAGGAACGAGTCACCCGCACCCATGGTGTCCTTCATATCCGTTACCGGTTTAGCCAGTTGGCGGTAATAACGCTCGCCATCGTAGGCAATGCAGCCCTCAGCGCCAGCCGTTGCCGATACAAAACGCGGACCTAGGCTCTTCACCCATGCCAGACGCTCGCGAATCTCATCCTCGCTCGCAGCGTCTGCCGCGCTAAAGAACGCGAAGTCAACGTAGGGAGCAATCTGCTCGTAGTACTCATCGGTCGAATCATCCGAGAAGTCAAACGAAACGGTAATACCCGCCGCCTTCAGCTTAGGCAGCTCACGCTCGGTAAAGCAGTAGTTACCCGAATGGACCACATCGAACTGCTTCATATACGCTAGATCAAAACGATCGAGCACATAGCGCGCATCACCGCGGATGCCGCCCTCGTTAGACCCCAGAAATACACGATCACCATCGACCACAGTAACGCGTGCCGCACCATTCTCGCCGATGAGCTGCTTGCATTTGGCTAGTTCAACGTCCTCATCCTCAAGACTCGCAATCACATGCTCAGCAGCAGCGTCATTACCAAAGATGCCCATATACGCGGAGCGCGCGGCACCGCACTTCTTGGCATACACGGCAAAGTTCACCGCATTGCCACCCGGATACATAGTGTGGATATGCTCGTAGCGATCGACGACGTTGTCGCCAAACCCCAGTGCGTTCACGTTAAATGCCATGACGCCGCCCCTCTCTTATGCCAACGGAATCACTGTTGCGACAGCAGTACCGCCCAGGATCTACGCGAGTTCCAGCAGGTCCGGCAGTTGATCGATAATCTTATCCGCGGCATCCTGGCTAAAGCCAAAGCGCTCCTCGCGCTTAGCGATTACCGTCAGTCCGGCGCGCTTGCCTGCGGTAATGCCATACAGAGAGTCTTCCACGCAGCAACAGCAATCAGCAGGCAGCCCCAAGCGGTCAATGGCGTGCAGGTAGATATCGGGGTCGGGCTTACTGCGCTTGAACTGCTCACCCGAGACCAAAAACTCAAAGTGATCACGAATGCCACAGGTGTCCAGAACTTCCTCGATATTATTCAACGGCGACGACGAAGCCAACGCAACGCGGACCCCACGTTCTTTCAGCCCCACCAGCGTCTCGGAAACACCGGGGTTCAGCAGCTTGCGGTAGTCGCAGGGATACGCACTCGCCCACACCTCATAGCGTGCCTCGGCAGCCTCGACGCTGAGCTTGCCCAAGCCCGCACGCTCATGCCAATCGACGAGCACCTGTTGAAAATCACGGTGCGATGAACCAACAATCGCATTAAGCTCGTCGCGCGTCACAGAAATCTGCAGGTAATCGATATACCTCTCGAGTTCCTTTTGATAGTAAAACTCGGTATCGACTAAAACGCCGTCCATGTCAAAGATAACGGCGTCGAACGGAAATGCGGACACGGCACCCTCCCTAACAAAAAGGCGCCCGCAAGCGGACGCCCGAACCATGCACTATAGGCGATTCTAGCCCAGTAGCTTATCGAGTGCCACCGCGATACCGTCTTCGTTGTTGCTGGCAGTCACCATCTGTGCCACAGCCTTGACCTCGTCGACGGCGTTACCCATGGCGACACCGGTACCTGCCCACTCAATCATGGAC
>URWM01000140.1 GCA_900551655.1 uncultured Collinsella sp. | reverse complement strand
CCTAAGCCTTCGTCGGCAGCGTCAGATGTGTATAAGAGACAGATGCTGCCCGGGCTGTCCACAGGCTATTGGGTTGTCAGTGCATGAAAAATGCCGACATCCCGCCTCGGGGAGGAGGCGGGAACGCACCGAGTAGACGGAGGGGTGCGGAGCGCGGTCGCGTCTCGACTGACGACGTTGCCCATCGACGATACTATTGTACTGCATAGCGTGGTTCTTGGTTTATCGTGTCGAACGCTTGTGTTGTGCCATTGCCTGTGACAACGGTGTGCTACACTCTTGCACTGTTGAGTGGGCCAGACGGTCGCGCGATGTGCTGCTTGCGGCACGCGTGAGGAAAGTCCGGGCTCCAGAGGGCGGGATGCCGGCTAACGGCCGGGCGGAGTGATCCGACGGAAAGCGCCGCAGAAAAGAAGACTCCCACCTGCGTCGCAAGGCGTAAAGGGAAAAGCTGAAACGGTGGTGTAAGAGACCACCAGCGTCGTGGCAACACGGCGGCTTGGCAAGCCCCATCCGGAGCAAGCGCGAATAGGAACGCTATGGGCCGGCCCGGTCCGCGTTCGGGTAGCGTGCGTGGAGCTGCACGGTAACGTGCAGACAAGATAAATGACCGTTCACGACAGAACCCGGCTTACAAGCCCACTCAGCACTTTGTTGACGCTGCGAACCCGTCAGCGCGGCAATCTGCCTTTCAATCCTTCGGGCATGCCCATAAGGTCAATGCCCTCGTCTTTCAAGGCACCTTGCTCGCGCTGATGGGTTCTCGCTTTCGTTTACGAAATCATTGGCGTCGTCATCCTTGACGTCTCGCTGTCTTTGCCTGCCATCGGCGTTGCCGTTCTATTTACCGGGGTTATCGGTACGGGCTTTGCCGTATTATTGAGGCTGTTTGTTGCTGCGCTTTATTTTGTTGAGGGGCTTTGTTGGACAGCTATTTTACTCTGCAATCGAATATTGAGGCTTCGGGCGAGTTTGTGGACCGTAAGAGCCGGTTTATTGCCCAGCTGGTCCATATTGAGTCCGAGGATGAGGCGAATGCCTTTATCGAAATGGTTCGTAAGCGTCATTACGACGCTCGACACAATGTTCCCGCGTGGATTTTAGCCGATGGACGCGAGCGCCAGAGCGATGATGGTGAGCCGAGTCGCACGAGCGGCATGCCGACGCTTGAGGTGCTGCGCGGTGCGGGGCTCAAAAATGTTTGCTGCGTGGTGACGCGCTATTTTGGCGGCACGCTGCTGGGACCTGGTGGCTTGGTACGTGCCTATACTGCGGCGACGCAGGCGGCGGTGGCAGCTGCTCGGGAGGCCGGGCAGATCGTCGAGATGACGAGTGTCGTGCCAGTTGACGTGCATGTGGCCTATCCGCAGTATGAGCAGGTGCTTCGTTTGGCGCAGGATTCGGGTGCCAAGGTTTCGGATACCGATTACGCGGATGCCGTGACACTTCACTTGGTGTTTAAGGCGGGGGAGCAGGAGCCATTTTGCGCCAAGATACGCGAGCTTATGGCGGGGCGCGAGGAGATCGAGGTCGGTGCTCCCGAATTTGCCGAGTTCTAGCGGCGACGGCCGGCGTGCTATTGGATGGATCCCAAGCGCGCCGGCCGTCGTTTTTTCTGTTGCTGCCGTTTACTCGGCGAGTTGCTTTAGCACATCACAGGCGATTTCGACGGCATCGTCGATGCAGCCGGGGCAGCTGCGGAGCGGACCCTTATCCGATCCGATGCCCTTGAGCGTTCCGCAGACGGTCGTCGTGTTCTTCTCGCCAAAACGCTTGGCGATTTCGCGCGACAGCTTGTAGGTCTGGCCCTTGGTCTTGGGGTTTTCCATGCCGTCGCTCATTACAAAGCCCATGATGGCCACGGCGCCCGAGATGGCGCCACAGGTTTCGGTCATGCCGCCCATGCCGGCACCAAAGCCCTCGGTGAGGGTAAAGGCGACCTGGGGGTCAAGCCCGACGGCGGGCGCGAGCGTGCAGGCGACGGCCTGGGCGCAGTTAAAGCCACGGGCGTGGTATTCGGCTGCCTGAGCCTGACAGGCGTTGATGTCGAGCTGGGCCGTATCGATTTGCTTCATCGTTGTCTCCTTGGTCACGGTGTACCCGCCTATGGTACCCGTGACGGGGTATGTAATCATCGAGAGCTTCATGTATGCCTCATTTTTATCTATCGAGCAAATGCCCAAGGGTTGAGATAAATGCCCCTGATCAATTTGTCCCATAACCTACCTTGGGGATGGGTTGAGAGGGGTGCGGCGTAGCGGTATCGTGAACCGAATAAAACAAAACCCAAGTAAGGGAGTTGGATATGAGCGAGCAGACCATCGGTACGACATGTGTTCAGGGCGGCTATCACCCGGGAGATGCGGAGCCGCGCCAGGTGCCCATCTACCAGTCCACCACGTGGAAGTACGACACGTCGGAGCACATGGGCAAGCTGTTTGACCTGGAGGAGTCGGGCTATTTCTACAGCCGTCTGCAGAACCCCACGTGCGATCTGGTTGCCTCCAAGATCTGCGAGATGGAGGGCGGCACCGCAGCGATGCTCACGAGCTCGGGCATGGCCGCGAACTTCCTTGCGATCTTTAACGTGGCCGGTGCCGGCGATCATGTGGTCGCTAGCTCTGCTATCTACGGCGGTACCTACAACCTGCTGGCTCATACCATGGGCCGTATGGGTCTGACCTGCACGTTCGTTGCCCCCGATTGCTCCGACGAGGAGCTCGAGGCGGCCTTTGAGCCCAATACCAAGCTCGTCTTTGGCGAGACGATCGCCAACCCCGCCCTTGCCGTGCTCGATATTGAGCGCTTTGCCAAGGCCGCGCACGACCACGGCGTGCCGCTGATGGTCGACAACACCTTCCCGACGCCCGTGATGTGCCGTCCCTTTGAGTGGGGCGCCGACATCGTCACGCACTCCACCACTAAGTACATGGATGGCCATGCGGCCTACCTGGGTGGCGTGATCGTCGACCACGGCCAGTTTGACTGGATGGCCCATGCGGACAAGTTCCCGGGTCTCACCACGCCCGACGAGAGCTACCACGGCGTGACCTATGCCGAGAAGTTCGGTCGCGAGGGCGCCTTCATCACCAAGGCAACCGCTCAGCTCATGCGCGATCTTGGCCCCATGCAGAACCCGCAGGCGGCGTTTTTCTTGAACAGCTCGCTCGAGAGCCTGCATGTGCGCATGCCGCGCCATTGTGAGAATGGTCTGGCGGTCGCCAAGTTCCTGCAGAGCCACCCCAAGGTACGCTTCGTGAGCTATCCGGGCCTGGAGGGCGACAAGTACTATGACATCGCTCAGAAGTACATGCCCAACGGTACTTGCGGCGTCGTGAGCTTTGGCTTTAACGGTGGTCGCGCGGCGGCCGAGACCTTTATGAAGAGCCTCAAGCTCGCTCAGATCGCCACGCACGTGGCCGACGCCCGCACTTGCTGCCTGCATCCTGCTAATGCCACGCATCGCCAGATGAACGACGAAGAGCTCATCGCCTGCGGTATCTCCGCCGACATGGTGCGCCTGTCGTGCGGTCTCGAGGACACGGCCGATCTGATTGCCGACCTTGAGCAGGCGCTCGAGCAGTGCTAGGCTAGCGTTCGCACGAGGCGCCGATGCTGGCAGAAAGCTTCGACGACCTTTCGTTCCGATTCCGTAGGCGGGACCCCAATCGCGACTGTTTGCAGGCGATCGGGGTCCCGTTTTTGCGTTGCGCCACTCGAAAGGATGGATATGGAGAAAACCGCAGAGCAGCTGCGCCGCGAGCAGATTGCCCTTGAGGGCGACACCCATGGCAAGAACAAGTGGGCGATTCTGTTTACCGTGCTCATCATGACGTTTATGGTGTGCCTGGATTCGACCGTCGTGACCGTGGCGTTGCCCGTGATGCAAAAGGAACTGGGCGTGGGCCTCGATCGCATTCAGCTGGTGAGTTCGGTGTACCTGCTTGCGACATGCGTGGCTATGCTGCCGTTTGGCCGCCTGGGCGACGTGCGCGGCAAGGTGAATGTGTTCCAGCTGGGCGTCATCGTCTTTACGGTCGGCTCGCTGCTTTGTGGCCTTTCGGCCTCGCTCGAGGTTCTTATTCTGGCACGTATTGTTCAGGGCGTCGGTTGCGCGGCGGCCATGGCCAACAACATGGGTATCATCACTGAGTCGTTTCCGGCGCGCGAGCGCGGTCGTGCCATGGGTATTCTCGCAACCTTCGTGGCCCTCGGCATGATGTGTGGCCCCGTGCTCGGCGGCATGCTGGTGGCAAGCTTTCCCTGGGAGAGTATCTTCCTCATCAACCTGCCTATTGGCGTAATCTCGTTTATCGTGGGGCTCTACACGCTGCCGCATGTTAAGCCGGAGGCCGGCGAGCGCCCCATGTCCCTGATCGAGGCCGCTCGTCGCTGCTTTGCAAATTCGGCCTTCACCATCAACCTTGCCTGCATGCTCATCGTGTTCGTTGGCATTGGCGCATCCGAGTTTATTCTGCCGTTCTATTTTCAGGACGCCCATGGCTTTAGCTCCGATATTTCCGGACTGCTCTTTTTGGCACTGCCGATGGTGAATGCCTTTATCGGCCCGCTTTCGGGAACGGTTTCGGACCGTGTTGGCTGCGAGGGCCCCACGGCGGTCGGCCTGGGCGTGTACGTGTGCGGTCTCTTTGCGGTAAGCACGCTCGACGAGCACTCTTCTATCCCTGTGATCGTGTGCTGTGCCGCGTTTATGTCGTGCGGCACGTCGATTTTCCAGAGCCCCAACAACTCGCTGTATATGGGTTCGGCCCCGCGCGAGGCGCTCGGTTTTGCAGGCAGCTTGGGCAGTTTGGCTCGCTATGCGGGTATGGCAGTGGGCATTACGGCTGCATCACATATCCTATATGGGCAGATGCTGTCTCTTATACACATCTCCGAGCCCACGAGACGTAGAGGAATCTCG
>URWM01000139.1 GCA_900551655.1 uncultured Collinsella sp. | reverse complement strand
AAGCCTTCGTCGGCAGCGTCAGATGTGTATAAGAGACAGTGCGCATTGGGTCTGGCCACGCCCGTCGCCATCATGGTGGGCACCGGCAAGGGCGCCGAGATGGGCATTCTGTTCAAGAGCGCCGAGGCGCTGGAGAACCTGCGCAGCGTGGGCACCGTGGTGCTCGATAAGACGGGCACCGTCACCCGCGGCAAGCCTGCCGTGACCGATATTGTGGTTGCCGTGCACGCCGATGGCTCGCCCGCCATGAGCGAAAAGGCGCTGCTCAAGTTGGCCGCCGCGCTGGAGCGCTCGAGCGAGCACCCGCTGGCCGAAGCGATTATGGCCGAGTGCGAGACACGCGGAATCGTCGCACGCATGGTCGAGGACTTTGCCGCCGTGCCCGGGCGAGGCGTTACGGCACGCGAGGGGCAGAATGTCATCGCCGCCGGCAACGTGCGTCTGATGGACGAGCTGGGCGTGAAGGTTCCCGCCGGCCTTGCCGAACAGTTCGCGGCCGAGGGCAAGACGCCACTGTTCTTTGCCAAGAACAGCGAGCTTGTCGGCACCATCGCCGTGGCGGACGAGGTCAAGGAGACGAGCGCCGGGGCCATCGCCGCACTGCGCTCGCTTGGCGTCGACGTGCGCATGCTCACCGGCGACAACCGCGTGACGGCCGAGGCCATCGCCCGCCGCGTGGAGCTGAGCAGCGAACAGGTCATCGCCGACGTCCTCCCCGCCGACAAGGAGCGCCACGTGCGCGAGCTGCAGGATGCGGGCAGCAAGGTCGCCATGGTGGGCGACGGCATCAACGACTCCCCCGCCCTGGCGCGCGCCGACGTGGGCCTTGCTATCGGCACCGGCGCCGACATCGCCAAGGAGGGCGCCGACGTGGTACTCATGCGCAGCGACCTCATGGACGTCGCCCGCGCCATCGAGCTGTCGCGCGCCACGATCCGCAACATCAAGCAGGACCTGTTCTGGGCACTGTTCTACAACGGCATCGGCATTCCGCTCGCCGCGGGCGTGTTCTTCCCCCTCACCGGCTGGCAGCTCTCGCCGATGTTCGGCGCCGCGGCCATGAGCCTGTCGAGCGTGTGCGTCGTAAGCAATGCGCTGCGTCTGCGAACCTTTAAGCCTAAGACGGCGCACTGATGCACCCGACCTTGCCCCTCAAACCGTCGCTCACGTACCAAAGTACGCTTCGCTCCTCTTTCGGGGCAATCTCGGGCACCTCAGCGTGCCTTTAAGATGACTCTGTTCACGACTAAACTGTCAGATAAACTCAATCGATAAGGAGTACACCCATGCGTTACACAATCAAGACTTCCGGCCTCATGTGCGGCCATTGCGACGCCACCGTCGAGACGGCGTTGCTCAACGTGGCCGGCGTGACCGACGCCGACGCCGATCACGAGACCCAGACCGTCCAGGTGGAGTGCGCCGACACCGTGACCGCCGAGCAGCTCGCCGCCGCCGTCGAGGGCGCGGGCGAGAAGTTCCACGCCCTGTCCGTGACCGCCGCGTAGCAGGCGCCGCCTACTCAATCCTCAGAAGTTGCGGTGAAATAGTTCCTGTTTTAGCGCTTCAAGCCTGCAAACAAGAACTATTTCACCGCAACTGACGGGGCATCCGGAAAATCGACCAGAAACGAGGACCCGCCATGATGGCAGACCATAAATCGGTGACCCGCATGCTCAAGACGGCACGCGGGCAAATCGACGGCATCCTGCGGATGGTGGAGGAGGACCGTTACTGCATCGACGTCTCCACGCAGCTCATGGCCACGCAGGCGCTCATCGCCCGCATCAACGCCGATGTGTTGAAGGCACACATCGAGGGCTGCGTCGCCTCGGCCATCGAATCGGGCGACGAGGAGCTCAAAGCCGCCAAGCTCGCCGAGATCGAACGCGTCGTCGACAAGCTCTCCAAGTAATTGGGGACATTGGGGACAGACTTCTTTGCACCGTCTTGGTGTTCCGGGGACAGGTCAATCTGCACCACATTGGTGCAGATTGACCTGTCCCCCTTGCTCTAAATCGGGTATAAAGGCGTGCAGCATATCGAACGAAAGGCAATTTGTATGAATGACTTTATGAAGGGTCGCAATGGTGCCGATGAACTCACCATCGTGATGGGTTTTGCCGGCATCGTCATCGCGATGATCGGATCGATAGCCCGCATCCAGTGGCTCAGCTGGATTGCCATCGCCGTAATCGTGATTGGCGTGCTGCGCGGCCTATCCAAAAATATCGACGCACGTCGTAAGGAGAACGAGGCCTTTGTCGCCGCGACTGCAAACGTACCCGGCTTGGGCAAGTTTGTAGCTAGCTTGGGCGGCGGAGCTGCAGCGGCCAACGCCTCGCGCGCAGCCGGTACTAGCAAGGAAGACTTTGAACGTGCCAAGCGCACAGCCAAGAAGATGTGGAAGGGCCGCAAGACCACGGCATACCTCAAGTGCCCCAACTGCGGCCAGATGCTCTCCGTCCCCAAGGGCAAGGGCAAGATCCGCGTCACCTGCCCCAAGTGCCACGCCAAGATGGAAACGCGCTCCTAGCCGCCGCACGCGGGACAATTAATCAGGTTTGTTTGTCCCAGTCTTAAGTATTTGTTCGAAAAAAGCCGAGGCCCCGTGTTGAGACCTCGGCTTTTTGTATGCGACAACGGAGCTGTCCCTTTGTCTCGTCTACGCCACACCGTCGCGGGCCAGCTCCTCGGCAAGCGCTTCGGCAGGCATGGCCATAATCGCGTCGAGCTCGGCGTCCACCTCGGGAATACGCTTCACCTTGAGTTTGCGCACCAGATCACCACGGCACATCACGTGCGTCGGCTCACGCAGGGCACACAGATCATCCAGAGGATTCTTGCGCGTCACCAGGATATCGGCAGCCTTGCCGCACTCGATCGTGCCGGTCTCGCCGCCCAGCCCCAGCAGCTCGGCATTGACCTGCGTAGCCGTATGCAGTGCGAAGGCGTTGCTCACGTCGACATACTTGGCAAAATAGGCCACCTCACGCCACATGTCGTACTGCGTCACGAACGGGCAGCTCGAGTCCGTGCCCAGGCCTACCTTGATACCGGCTTCTAGCGCCGCACGAGCACTCTCGATAATGCCCGAGCACACGATGTCGCCGTTCTTCTTTTGCGTATCGGTCGAATGGGTCTTTTTCGGGTCGAGCAATACAAACGGCAGCGCCGGGCTGATAGTGCAGGTAACACTGGGCGCACGCCCCTCGAGCTGCGTGCCCGCGGCGCCACGGTACAGCTCCAGGATCTCGGGCGTCAGCGGAGCGCCGTGCTCAATCGTGTCAACGCCGGCCTCAAGCGCGGCCTTCACGCCCTCGGTACTCTCAACATGAGCCATAACAGGAAGGCCCATATCGTGCGCCGCCCTGCACGCCGCCGCGGCAACCTCCACGGGCATACGCAACACACCCGGCTCGCCCACCTCGGTCGCGTCGAACACGCCGCCCGTCACGAACAGCTTAATGACGTCGGCACCACGCGCATACAGGTCGCGCACCTGTTCGGCTGCCTCGGCGGGACCGTTGGCCACCTGGGCGAACAAGCCCGCACCATGGCCGCCCGGCACCGTGACGCCCGTTCCCGGCGCCACCAGGCGAGGACCTTGATACTTGCCGGCGTCGATAGCATCGCGCACGGCCAGATCGGCAAACAGTGGGTCGCCCGCGCCGCGCACCGTGGTCACGCCGCTTGCCAGTTGTTGTTGGGCGCTGCCCTTAAGAATATGGCGCACGATGGCGCGCCCCACGGGGTTATCGAGCTTCTTCATCAACGCACCCGCATCGCCCGCCGAAACCGGCTTGCCCGAACCGCACAGGTGCACGTGCATATTGATGAGACCGGGCATGAGATACGCACCCGCCAGGTCGATAACCTCGGCACCCGCGGGCGCCTGCGCCACAGCACTCGGCCCCATCCAGGTGATGACGCCGCGCTCAACAGTCACGGCCATATCGGGTTGCGGCTCCATATGTTCCGAACCATCCAGGACGGTCGCATTGATAAACAACGTGGAACGATCGGCAGACGCCATATCGAGCTCCTCCCTCACGATTAACTTGAACATTTGTCCATTATCACCTAATGCAGCGACCTAAAGTCGAACATATCGGTTAACGGAGGGACGAGAGAGATGTGAGGGCAAACGGAGACAGCACGGCAATGATCCGGCCGTTCCAGCAAAACGTCTTGATCTGTAACAGGTAGACCGTCTTTAACCTTCCAAGTGTTACAGATCGAGATCTTTCGGTCGTGCGTCCAACCTTTATCTCAATCTGTAACAGTTAGACCGGTTTTCGGCCGTTAGATGTTACAGATTGAGATATTCTCCAGCCCTGTCGTCAAACGTCTAATTCTGTAACAAGTAGGCAGGTTTTCGGCCTCTAGATGTTGCAGATTGAGATTTTTCACCAGGCGCCAACCTTCTGTCTCAATCTGTAACAGTTGCGAGGCCAAACGGCCCCTTGTTGTTACAGATTGAGACAAACTCGGCAGGAACAACCACATCCGCGTCAGTTGCACCCCTCAGCGTCCATACCACCGCCGCCTCCATTCCTCCGCCAGATTGACCCGCTGCGGAATGCCCGCCAGTCTCATCTTTTCAGCCAGCTTCCCCGGGTTCTTGAGCTCATCAAACGTAAACCGAAGCACCTTATGTCCGAGCATCGTCAGATGGGACTCCCGTTGACGTTCCGCCACGAATGGGTCGACCGACTCCCGACCCCCGTCGTTCTGCAAGGCATACTTTCCCTTTCCATCGAGCTCGCCAATCACGCACGTCCCATCCTCGAGCCTCCAGAAATAGTCGACTCGAAATACCTGATTCGGATCAAGCGGATCACGAAACTCCACCTGCAACTCTGGCACCGGAAAACCGTATGCAATAAAGAACTGTCTCTTATACACATCTGACGCTGCCGACGAAGGC
>URWM01000138.1 GCA_900551655.1 uncultured Collinsella sp. | reverse complement strand
ATCCGTCGCCATGGGCTGCATCTCGGCCGGCAAGGATGCGGGCACCCCGCGCACCCACTCAATCGCCTCACCCAGCGTCATAGCCGCGGCCTGCGCCAGATTGATACCGCGCACCTGGGGATGGCGTGCGGCCTCGGAGAGACGCGTGCCGCCACAGTCACGGCATGGCCCCTCGCGCAAAAAGCGCGCCACGCGCTTGAGGCCCTTGTCGTCCTTAACCTTGGCGAGCGCATTCTCGACGGTATAGACAGCGTTGTAATAGGTAAAATCGAGCGGCGTGGCGCCCTCGCCGTTTTTGGGAACGTAGAGAATGTGCTTTTTAACCGCCGGACCGTGGAACACGATGTCGCGCTCTTGAGGCGTGAGCTGGTTAAACGGCACGTCGGTGCGCACGCCCATCTCGCCTGCCACCTGCTTCATCAGATCCCACATGAGCGTGCCCCAGGGAAGGACCGCACCCTCGTTGATAGTCTTTGACTCGTCGGGCACCAGGCTCGCCTCGTCCACCTCGCGCATGACACCGGTGCCGCCACAGGTGGGACATGCACCGCCGCTATTGAAAGCCAAATCCTCGGCACTCGGCGCGTAGAACTCGCGGCCGCATGTCGGACACGTGAGTGACAGGCCCGCAGCCACGTTAAGGCTCGGCTCCACACGCGCCCCGCAATGTGGGCACACGTGATAGGCACAGCGGCTAAAGAGCAAACGCAGACTGTTGTTGAGCTCTGTCATGGTGCCAAAGGTCGAGCGTACGCCTGGCACACTAGGGCGCTGATGCAACGCGAGCGCCGCCGGCACGTGCAGCACTTCATCCACCTGAGCGTGCTCGGCCTGGGTGAGCCGTCGGCGGGTATAGGTGCTGAGCGCCTCCAGGTAACGGCGCGAGCCCTCGGCATAAAGAACCCCCAGCGCCAGCGAGCTCTTGCCCGAACCCGATACGCCGGCAATACCCACGAGCTTTCCCAGCGGAATGTCGATATCGATGTCCTTGAGGTTGTGCACACGCGCGCCACGCACCTCGATCGCCTGCGGGTTCATCTTCTGTTCCGTCACCTTTATCACCCTACTCATGCCATAAAACGCGGTCGCGGATATACTCGCCCAGCATGGGCACGGTAAACCGCACAAGGCCGTATCCGGCGGCCTCGATGACGCGCTCGCGAATCAGGCTTGCGCGATATTTACTCGCCCAGCTCTGGGTACGGTCGCAGCGCTCAATGATATCCGCCGTGCGCGTCGGCTTGTCCTCGTCAACCGCCATAGCCTCGATAAAGAGGCGCTGAGAGCTGCGCAGACCGTAATACAGAGGTGCGTCAACCGCTTCGTAGAACTCGGAGACGGCATCCGCATGGCCATTCTCGACATCGCGCCTTTCGATGACCTGCGAGCCACGCCGGACAGCAGACCGCCACATGTAATAGCCCACCAGCTGAACCATATAGGGATGCCCCATACTCTTGCGCGCCGCAAGGTCCGCCGTCTCCGCATCAACGTAAAGACCGGCGTCCTTGACCGTCTGGACATATGAATCGCGCACCTTGGGCAAAGAAATCGCCCCCAGCGCACGCTGCTGAGCGCGGCGCAAAAACGTCACGCTCGGCTCTTCGAGCAGGTCGTCAACCATACTGGGCAAGCCGGCAAATACCAGCGCAAGACCGCGCTGGTCGCTATCGGGCAGGCCCGTAGCATCCTGATCTCCGAGCACCTGCTGATAGAGAACGGCAAGAGCCGCCAGTTCCTCGATTGACGCAGATTGCGCCTCGTCAATCGCAAACACGATGCCCTTGCCTGGACTGAGCTTCTTGAGGCGCTCGTTGACCAGCCCCCGTAGCGTCTCGCCCTTTGCCCGAGCCGCCTCGACCGACATCCGACCAAACGACGGCCCAAACTCCATTGACGTCACAACGGGTTTATTCGAGCGAAGCGCGTCGGCCAGGCGATCGCACAAGCCAAGCGAAGCAGAATCGGAGACAACCGCCCATCCTCGCTCATTGGCTAGACGTTGCAACTCCCGCAGGAGAACCGTCTTGCCGCAGCCGCGGTTCCCCGTAATGAGCATGAGCCTGCCCGGCGCTCCGGCGCCGTTATCGAGCCCTTCCTCGAAATCTTCGACGACCGACTCGCGACCGATGAGCATCGGGGGCCGCTTGCCTGCCGTCGGCTTAAAGGGATTTGGATTCATGCCGGCCTCCTCGAATTGGCAAACCCTGGTAACAGTTATACCAACTTATACCGAGTTATACCAACAGGATGCGACAAAGAGACTGACCCTCTATCACCTATGGCCGAAAAACTCGGCGTCTGCCGCTCGCCAGGGACGGAAGGTGGCGGGATCGACCTTTACGTGCGCCGCAGCGGGTACGTCGTACCATTTGACCGTGTAGCCGGCGCCGTGGGCGCAAAAGACCGAGTCGGGCGTGTTGGGCAGATCGGCCTCGGGCTCGTAGGCGGCAGCCTCGATTACGTGCTCGCCATCATGACAGGCCGCATAACCGGCGAACTCCAGGTACAGATGCCCGCGACCGCTCGTGTAGGCAGCCACCTCCAGCGCATAATCCTGCACCTCGGATGCCGGCACGCGACCCACAAGCTTCGCCCGGTCTCCCGCCATCGTCGGCGGCTCGTACTCGGCACCCATGCGCGTGGCATCCGAGAGCGCCCGGCCCACGCACTCCCCCGGCACCTCGAGCTCAAAGTGGTACCACGGCTCCAGCAGCACGGCTGCGCCGGCCTCACGCGCCTGCATCAAACCCTGGCGAATCGCGCGGTACGTGGCCTGGCGAAAATCGCCGCCCTCGGTGTGTTTGGTATGCGCGCGGCCGCCCGTGAGCGTAATGCGCACATCGGTGATGGGCGAGCCGGTCAGCACGCCCAGATGATCGCGCTCCATGGCGTTGGTGAGCGCCAGACGCTGCCAGTTAAGATCGAGCTCGTCGGTCGAGGTCACGGTGCCAAACTGTACGCCCGAACCAGCTGGCAACGGCTCCAGGCGCAGATGCACCTCGGCATAGTGGCGCAGCGGCTCAAAGTGCCCCACGCCCTCGACCGGCTGCGAAATAGTCTCCTTATAGAGAATGCCGCCAGACTCAAACGCAACCGAAAGGCCAAAGCGATCGGCCAGCACGCGCTGCACGACCTCGAGCTGCACGGCGCCCATCAACTGCAAATGAATCTGCTCCAGATGCGTATTCCAGCTTACGCCGAGCATGGGGTCTTCGTCCGCCAGCTCAGTCAGTGCTTTGAACACCGCGTGGATATCGTGTTCACCCGGAAGCACCGTATAGGTGAGAACTGGCGCAATGACGGGCGCATCGCACGCGGGTTCCGCGCCCAAGGCGTCCCCTGGGCGAACGTGCGCAAGACCCGTCACGGCACAAATACCGCCAGCGGCAACTTCTTGGGCAAGCTCATACTTCTCGCCGTTATAGATGCGCACCTGATCGACCTTCTGCTCCCATGCCTCGGCGCCGGAACGTCCGTCAATCATCTGCTTGGCATGCAGCGTGCCGCCGGTCACTTTAACCCAAGCCAAGCGCTCGCCACGGTCTCCACGACTCACGCGGTAGACACGCGCGGCGAACTCTTGGGGCCATGTTCGCTCGCGTATCAGCGCGCATATGCCATCCAGCAGCTCGTCCACGCCTTGGTCCTTGAGCGCCGAGCCCGCAAAGCAGGGAAACAATTTGCGCTCGGCAACCATGCTCGACAGCGTTGCGACGGAAAGCTCACCCACCTCAAGAAACTCCTCGAGCGCCACCTCGTCCAATGCGGCAGCGTCCTCCTGAACGGCACCACCCGCCAACAGTTCGCTGGCATCCAGGCAGCCCTCGGAAAGACGCTGCCCAAGTTGTGCCAGCAAAACATCGCGGCCGGGATTCTCCAAATCGATTTTGTTGATAAAGATGAACGTCGGGATGTCATAGCGTGCAAGCAGGCGCCACAGGGTTTCGGTGTGCCCCTGCACGCCATCGTTGGCGCCCACAACCAAAATCGCATAGTCGAGTGCGCGCAGCGTGCGCTCCGCCTCGGCAGAAAAATCGACATGCCCCGGCGCATCCACGAGCATGACGTGGGTATCGCCATGGTCGAGCACGGCCTGCGACGAGAAAATCGTGATGCCACGCTCGCGCTCGATCGCGTCAGTGTCCAGGTGCGAATCGCCATCGTCAACGCGACCGCGCTTGCGAATACGACCCGCGTTGAACAGCATGGCCTCGGCCAACGTGGTCTTGCCAGCATCGACATGCGCCAAGATTCCAACGACCGCTTGCTTCGACATGGCTCTCCTCTTATTACAAGCCCATCGCACGCGGCAACGGGCATCCTCGTTCCACACTGGATGATACAATTTACGGGCCGGCGGGCGAAGCGGGCCCTATCCCCCGACCGAGCTCATCGCCCTGCGTTGCCGCGCGGCGATTTTCGTAGGTTCGCGCCTTGCGAAAGCCGGCACCTCCCCTTTTTGTCTGCCCGGGCTCATCTGGGTCGATAACAACGCGAGCCCCACAACAACGCGTTTTACCAAAAATGGCCCCACTCGGGGCCATTTTCGTTCGTGCGAATTGTTGATACGCGCCCTCGCTCTTATGCCTCGCGCAGCCAGTCGAACGCAACACGCGGCGTGCCGTCTGACACATACACGACGCCGGCGCGCTTAAACCCAGCCTTAATACTCGCGCCCTGCATGGGCAGGTTGTCTTGATGCGTGTCGATACGCAGGTGATCGGCACGCTCTTTGGCAAAGGCAAACATCGCGGCCGCGATACCGTGCACGGTGCCGTCGGATGCCACGCGGTGCAGCACGGCGTACGGAGCGTCGCTGCGCCATTGACCGTCCTCAATTACGTCATAGCACTCGTCCGGGCCCGGTAATAAGGCAAACGTCGCCACCACGCGACCGTCGACTTCGCACACGTAGCTGCCACCAGCGGCAATATCGGCAGCCAGTTGC
>URWM01000137.1 GCA_900551655.1 uncultured Collinsella sp. | reverse complement strand
CGGCAGCGTCAGATGTGTATAAGAGACAGACCATACAGCACGCGCGCACGGCCGAGGGCGAGGCGCCCGTAAAGACGGAATAGGCAGCAAGGGCCAGAACCAGCAACCCCCGCTGCAGCCCACGAGAGAGATGCGTCTTTTGCAGGGCGCTCTCAATCACAAACCCCACAATGGCAAGATGACTGCCCGAAACGGCGATAAGATGTGCGGTGCCCGTTACCGAAAACCAATCGCCCGCCGGCTGGGCACGCAGCTCGGACGAGCGTCCGCAGACAACGCCGGCAATGAGCGAGCACGCCGAATCGGTCGCGGGCGCGATAACGGCAAGGAGCTCGTTTCGTAGCCGAAGCAACGGCCCTGGAGAGCCCTCGTCGACCGATACCAACCGGACGACTTTAACCTTTCGAAGCTCGCCCCGAAGCACGCGTGAGCGCCCATAAGCATCATTCTCAAACCGCGAAATTCGACCGATAGCACGTATATGCGAACCGGCGTCGAGTTCATGATCACACGACAGCCGTACCTGACCCAAGCGCTTTTCGCCCGCATACGCATCGCAGGTATAGGAGTACGAACCGTCATTGATGGACGGATCGCCCTGCACATAAAATTCGAGACTGCTCGCAGCCCGATTATCCAATGCCCTCGAAGCGCGCAGCGCCCCTATCGCCCAACCAGCGGACACGACCGCCCCCGCCACGAGGCCGAGAGCCGCGGCATACAGCCATCGCTTCCATCGCACAAGACGCATGCAGGACCGAGCCAATACGATGCACGCCGCAGCCGCAACGGGAATGGCCATAAGCAATATAACGGGCGCTGCCCGCTCTCCCAGCAGCACATCGGCTGCCACGTTAAGCACCAAGCCACAGCTCGCACACAAACCGGCACAAAGGACCATCGTCCACGGCATCAAGGGCCGCGGTGGCATCACATGCTCGCGCTCGGTCGCACTCATACGCAGATGCAATCTTTGATTTTGGCGAGCTTCTTCTCACCGATCCCCGATACGCGCATAAGGTCATCAACCGAGGCAAAGGCCCCGTTTTGCGTCCGTTCGTCGATAATTGACTGGGCCATAGAAGGCCCGATGCCCGAAAGCGTCTGCAGCTCCGCCGCACTTGCCGTATTGATGTTCACGAGCCCCGACGAAGACCCCGCGCCAGGAGTCGTAGCAGCACCGCTTTCGGCCCCGTCGACCGCAGCAGCCGCTTGTTGCTCCCCCACCGTCGGAACATAGATCTTTTGGCCATCTGTGATCTTGGACGCACGATTAAGCCCTGTCACATCCGCCTCGGCCGTAAGCCCTCCGGCGGCATCGATCGCTTGGGACACCCGTGCTCCATCTTTGAGCCGATACACGCCAGGCCTCACAACGGCGCCATCCACATCGACGTACACCTCGGCACCAGAGGAGCTCTTAGCCGAAGACTCATTGGCATCATCATGAGACACATCACCATCCCCGTGCACATCCGAGGAGATCGTCTCATCACTACGCTCAAACGACACGCCGCTGGAGCGGCTATTAAAACTTGCCATCGCTAAGCCACTCGCGGCGGCAATGACAACCAGAATCGCCACCACCACCGCCTTGTGACCGAGTAACTTGCCCGCCAAGCGGTCCATCCGTTTAACCCGTTCGTGTTGCTCGCGCTGCGCCATAGCAAACACCTCCCAACACCATCGTGTCAGGAAACGAACGCCGCAGCTTCCGCACGTCCACACCAGTTTTAGCGGTCAAACCAAAAGCTGACCAAAACCTTGCGGGAACATGTCCATTTATTCAGGCACACGTCAGCGAACGAACATCTTGGCATCATTTGCCCAGATAGCAAAAGACCGACGATACAGGCGCATCGTCGGTCTATGCAGGCAATTACTCGTGATCTTGGTAAATCTCACGCGGAGCAAGCTCCGAATGTTTGCGTTTTAAGGTCTTAGGGGCCTTATACGTGTTACTGGAGAAGTCGATGTACTCGGTCTGCTTAAGCAGGCGCTCGATCATCTCCTCGTGGTCGAACAGCTCCCAGGCCTCGTGCACGGCATCGAGTTTGGCATGCGTCTCGGGACGGCGCGGCATAAACAGCGTGCAGCAGTCGGGCGCCGCCTCGGTCGAGATGTCGAACGTGCCGATCTCCTGGGCGCGTGCAATGATCTCCTGCTTGTCCGAGCCGATCAGCGGACGGAACACGGGAATCTTCACGGCCTCGTTGACGGCCATGATGTTCTCGAGCGTCTGGGAGGCGACCTGGCCAAGCGACTCACCGGTCACGATGGCCTTGGCGTCCTCGATGTTCGCAATGCGCTCGGCAACCGAATACATGATGCGGCGATACATGATCACGCGTAGGTTGCTGGGGCAAGTGACCGAAATCTCACGCTGGCAATCGCCAAAAGGTACCACGTACAGGCGACCGATCTGGACACCCGGCTCAAGGGCGCGGATGATGTCCTGCACCAGGTACTCGCTCGTATCGGGCGTCTGCGGACGACCGGAGAAATGCACCGGCACGCATACCGCACCGCGACGCGCGAGCATCCAGGTCGCCACCGGCGAGTCAATGCCCGAGGACAGCAGCGTCACGACCTTGCCGGCAGAGCCCACCGGCAGACCGCCCACGCCGCGCTCGGAGCGCGCGTACACGTAGACACTGCCCTGAACCACCAGCACGTGTACCATCGCATCGGGGTCGTGCATCTGGACCTTTTTATCGGGAAACGCCTCGCACAGCACCTCGCCCACCTGACGATTGATATCGATGGAGGTGAGCTCATAATCTGTGTTGGAGCGCTTGGCATGCACCTTAAACGAATCGAAGGGACCAAACTCGCGCAGCGCTTTGACGGCGGCGGCGCAGTACTCCTGCGGGTCGCGATTGGTGTGGTACGCCAGGGATACACGAGCAACGCCGGGAACGGTACGAATGACACGCGCCGCCTCGTCAGCCTGATGCTCGCTAAAGGTCACGAGGATATAACCGGAAATTCGAGACACGGCGTTCACGGAAAAGGCGGCCAAGGCCGCCTTAATGTTATCCATGAGGATATGCTCAAAATGTGCGCGGTTCTTGCCCTTCAGTCCAACCTCGTGATAGTGGACCAGGCAGACGCGAGCTGCCATTTAGGCTTCAGCAACCTTGTGGCCGAGCGCCTTCTCGTAACGGGCCTCGTCGTAGGAGATATCGCCGTCGACGATCTCGTCCATAGCCATCGAGATGGTATCGGCGCCGGAAAGCGCAATGGTGATGTCGTCGACATCCTGGACGGCAAGCACGCGGTTGTGCTGGCCGCGCAGCATGCTGTTAATGTCGCAGGCGCGCTTGGAAGCAAGCGAAGCGAGCAGGAAGCGGTTGTGATCGGTCTTCTCCAGAAGATCGTCAATGCAAGGCTTTACAACGGACACGGACCTCAGATCCTTTCATGCATATCGAGAACGCGAACGAGCTCGTCGGTCGCGCGGTCGAGATCGTCATTCACCACGACGTCGTCGTAGCGGTCGGCAAGGGCAAGCTCATCGGCGGCGTTTGCCATACGCAGCTCGATCGTCTCGGGCGTCTCGGTACCGCGACCGACCAGACGCTCGCGGAGCACCTCGAGCGAGGGTGGCTTGATAAAGATCAGCACGGCCTCGGGGAAACGCTCCTTAACCTGCAGGGCACCCTGGACATCGATCTCCAAGATCAGAGACGCGCCCGAGGCGAGCTTGGACTGAACCTCGCTCACCAACGTGCCGTAGCAGTTACCGTGGACCTCGGCCCACTCAACAAACTCACCGTTTGCCACGCGGCGGTCGAACTCCTCGCGCGTCAGAAAAAAGTAGTTGACGCCGTCGACCTCACCTTTGCGTGGTGCTCGCGTGGTAGCCGAAACCGTCAGACCCAGGTTCGAGCGGCGCTCGCGCACACGAGTGACGAGCGTACCCTTGCCTGCGCCTGACGGTCCAGAAATCACAAAGAGCTTGGAATCCTGAGCGCTCACTTATTTGGTCAGCTGCTCGAGGAGCTGCTCGCGCTGACGGACGCCAAGGCCCTGGACGCGACGGGTAGCGGAGATGCCGAGCTCCTCCATGATCTTGGCGGCCTTGGCCTTGCCATAACCGGGGAGAGACTCGATGAGGGTGGAAACCTTCATGCGGGAAGCGATGGGGTCATCGGAGTTGAGCACGGACTCGAGGGACTTCTCGCCCTTCTTGATCTGCTCGCGAAGCTCAGCGCGGGCGTGACGTGCGGCAGCAGCCTTCTCAAGAGCCTGCTTGCGCTGCTCATCGGTAAGCTGAGGGAGTGCCATTCGTACCTCCAAATAGTTGGGTTATATCTGATTCAATATTTGGCATTTTAGCACGTAAAACGTACAAAATGCTCAATCGCGGCTCCATAGGTTAGACGATACCCGCAAAAAGTGCAATATATCGCGCTAAAAGATGAGCCCCTGACCTGCGATTCCACACAAAGGATGGGAAAGTTTACGCAGGCACAGGGGCTATTTTGTGCTAATGAGACCCAAAAGTGGTGACTTGAGGGAATCTTTTACGCGACGTTTTCGACCAGCTCGGCAACAATGGCGTCAAACGCGGCAACCGGATCGTCGGCGCCGGTAATGGGGCGACCCACCACGATATGGCTCGCGCCGCGCTCGATGGCCTGGGAAGGCGTGGCCACGCGGGACTGATCGCCCAGCGCAGCACCAACCGGACGCACGCCCGGGGTTACAATCAGCGCATCGGGACCCAACAGCTCACGCATGTCATGAGCCTCCATCGGCGAGCACACGATACCGTCGATGCCGTTGGCCTGGGCGAGTTTTGCCAGACGGGCGGCCTCCTCGGCAACGGGCGACTCGACGCCGATCTCGCTCAGCGCATCCTGGTTCATGCTCGTAAGTACGGTGATGGCGACGAGCTTGGCTCGATCCTCGCGCTGTCTCTTATACACATCTGACGCTGCCGACGAAGGCTTAGG
>URWM01000136.1 GCA_900551655.1 uncultured Collinsella sp. | reverse complement strand
ATCTACACCTAAGCCTTCGTCGGCAGCGTCAGATGTGTATAAGAGACAGGGTACGTTGATGCCGACGCCGAGCGTATCGGTGCCGCAGATGACGGGCAGCAGACCCTGCTGCGCCAAGCGCTCGACCAGCAGGCGATAGCGCGGCAACATGCCAGCATGGTGCACGCCGACGCCGCATCCAAGCAGGCGCTTGAGAATCTTGCCAAAGGCCGTGGAGAAGCTCGTCCCCTTTGCCGCTTCCTTAATGGCCTCGCGCTGCTCCTTGCTAGCGATGCCAAAATTGGCGAGCGACTGTGCCGTCGCAAGGGCGGCATCCTGGCTAAAGTGCACGATATAGAGTGGGGCCTCGCCACGGCGCATGGCGAGCTCGACCGTGCCCTCGAGGGAGGTCGTCACATAGTCGTAGCTCAGCGGAACAGGACGCGGGGCGTCGACAACCAAGTCGCAAGCAGCGCCGGTGTGTTCCTCGAGCGAGGCGGCGATCGCGGTGACATCGCCGAGCGTGGCGCTCATGAGCATAAACTGCGTGTGGGGCAGGGTGAGCAGCGGTACCTGCCAGGCCCAACCGCGGTCGGGGTCGGCAAAGTAGTGGAACTCATCCATGGCCACGCAGCCCACATCGGCGTCCTCGCCCTCGCGCAGCGCATCGTTGGCAAGGATTTCGGCCGTGCAGCAGATGACGGGCGCCTTGGTGTTGATGTGCGTATCGCCGGTGATCATGCCGACGTTGTCGCGGCCGAGCACCTGTACAAGGTCGAAAAACTTCTCGCTGACCAGGGCCTTGATGGGGGCCGTGTAATAGCAGCGCTTGCCCTGCGCCATGCCCATAAAGAGCATGCCCAGCGCGACGAGCGATTTACCCGATCCGGTCGGTGTGCCTAAAATGACGTGATCGCCGGCTGCCAGGTCCATGAGGGCCTCTTCTTGGTGATCCCACAGCTCAATGCCGCGATCGCTCGTCCATTCAAAGAAACGTTCGAAGGCTTGATCGGGCGTGAGCCATGGTTCGGGCTCGCTGCCGTCCTCGGGCTCCCACCAGGTGGGGGAGAGCGCGCCGAGCGAGCCAAACTCGGCTTCGGTTCCCGTGCCGCCCGAGAATGAACTGGCGGCTCCGGCGCCGGAGACGGTGCTGGCGGCGGTATCTGTCGTGGTCTGTGCCATGTGTTTGCTTTCTCTCGCCGTTTGTCCGCCATCCATTATGGCGTAGCGTCGCATCGATGCGTTCGCAGGCAAGAAAATGCAGGAAATGGGCGTTCTGCCCAGCCGTTTGGTGCAGTTGCCAGCTAAGTGAGTAGACTTTTTGCAATATCGCGAGCACATGGCTTTTGCGTAAGGGATTTACCTGCGGTTTTAGTTTTCGTTATGTGGGTTGTGCTTGGCTATTGCTAAAAAGTCTACTCACTTAGGTTTGAGGGTCGTTCGCTGGCGCCTATTTGCGCTTGTTTGCTGACGCCGCGACCATCAGAAGCCCGTGGGACTCTTGTGGCAGGCGCTTCTTGCCCTTGCGGGCGCGGTTTCTAAAGTTCTCGACGGCCTCTTCCATGCCCAGAGGTACATAGGTGAGCTCATCGAGGTTTTCGGGCAGGTAGCAGGCAAGGCTCTGCTCCTGCGCGCGTCCTACTGTGAGCTGTTCGTCGGTTGGCTGCGCTCCGGGCATGGCGCAAATGCCGTAGACGACGGCGCCCATCTCGCGCGTGCGGCGCTCGTATTCGGTCTCGGGATGCTCGGGATGGTCGCGGCGGACGTCGTCGCTTACCCAGAGTGTGTCGTAGCCGGCCGCGGCAAACTGCCCCAAGGCGTAGTCGCGCAGTGGCTTGCTGTCGGTGCGCAGTGTGACGGTGGCGCCGGCTGCAAAGAGCGGGCGATAGAGCATCAGATGGTCGACATGGACGAGTCGTTTTTTGGCGTACTTGGCCTTGGGCTGCGGCGTGGGAAAGTTGATGGTGATGGCATCGAGCTCGCCTGCGGCAAACAGCTGCGGCAGCGATGCGGCGCCTCGGGGCAGGACGAGCGCGTTGGATAGCTCTTGCTCGCAGATTTTCTGCGCGGCATAGGCAATGCAGATGGGCTCCTGGTCCATACCGATAAAGAGGGTGTCGGGCTCGCGGTGGGCGCGCTCGACCAGATAGGTTCCTTTGCCACAGCCCAGATCCAGATGAAGGCGGGCGAAGGGCTTGCCGCCAGCCGGCGTACATGCTTCACGCCAATGTCCGGCATAGTTCTCGGGGTTCGTCTCGATCGCATCGGCGTAGCGCTCCAGGCGCTCCTCGAGCACAAAGTTCTTGGGCGTGCGAACGTGGACGGCTCCCATGAGGCTCCTTGGTCATACGTATGGAACGCGTGGCTGCGCGTTCCGTCGGTGGGTTGGAAAGGGGTGGGCATAGTTTGCCCGAAAAATGCGATGCGGCTCGGCGGCGAGTCGTCGATGCCTATAGGCGCTTAAGGATCACATAGCGGTTGAGCTCGCCGCTGCGACCGTCGGCATGGAAGCGCTCAAGCTCGCGCACGGGGACCTCGCCGCTCTTGTAGAACGTACGCACGCCGCGCACCAGGTCGGTGATCTGCTGATCGTCAAAGTGATGGCAATAGCGGTAGGCGTGGCGGTCGTTTTGCCAGCCAATAAGGTGGTCACCGGCTTCAAACTGCGCGGAATCGTAACCCTCAAACGGTGGGGTGAGCTCGGCGCGGGCTTCGGCGCGAACGGCCTTGCGCGCCATGCGCTCGTCATTCATAAACTCCCAAAAGCTGATGGCGATGATGCCGCCCGGGCGCGTCTGGCGCACCAGGGTGTCGAGCACGCGTACGCGGTACTCGCACGACGGCACGTGGTGCATAAAGCCAAAGCAGACCGAGATGTCGGCGAGCGGGGCGTCGAAAAGCACGTCGGGCGTCTCGGCGGGGTTGAGTTTCATGAGGGCATCGAGCACGTCGAGTTCTTGGAAGTGCAAGTTAGGAATGCGCAGGGCGTGGCCGCGTGCATCGATGGCCAGGTCCTGGCACGAGTCGACGCCATAGAACTCGAAGGGGCAGCTGGCGTCTGCCGAGGGGCTCGTGCCGTCCATGCCTTTGGCAGCCAGCGTGCCGCCGGCGGCAAAGTTCTCGAATCGCATATTGCCGCAGGCGAGATCGAAGACGCGGACGGGATGCTCGATCGTGGCGACGTCGAGCTGTTCGAGCGCGATGTCCATGGTGCGCACCCAGCCGGGCCACGGGGCCTGGCGCGTATCGGAAAAGGAGGCGGAGTGCTCGCGATAGAACGTGTTGTTGAGCTGGATGAGCGATGAGGCGAAATCGCGGTTCACGGCGCGGAACTCCCTCCGTTGGCGGTGCGGAATTAACAGTACGACCATACTACCGTTAACGCCGCAACGGGGACAACCGAGCTGCGGGTCATTGCTTTGTTTGGACACATTTCCGCAGCTCATATGCACCCGCAACCGCCGGTTGTCAAAAATCTCACTAGAATAGGTGGCATGCTTTTGGCGGTGGCGGATAGATTTTTAACTGTGCAAGGCGCCTTAAGAACAAAAACGGTCCGGCGGCACGGCTGGCATCACATAGGAGGAACCATGAATGTAGAAACTGCGCAGCGGCTCGCCGACCTTCGCCGCAGCAAAGGCTTTAGCCAAGAAGGGCTGGCACGAAAGCTGGGGCTGTCGCGCCAAGCGGTCAGTAAATGGGAGCGTGCAGAGAGCTCGCCCGATACCGAGAACCTGATCTCGCTCGCCAAGCTCTATGGTGTGAGCCTGGACGAGCTGCTCAATCCGAGCGACGAGATCGAGGACGATATCGAGTTTGAGAACGAGGACCGCGCTCGTCAGCGCGAGGCTGAGGCGGCGGAACGTGCCCGCACCCATGAGGCGGCGGCGCGCGCCACCGAGGCGGCAACACAGGCGAGTGATGCTGCGGCCAAGGCGGCACAAGCGGCAAGCTGGAGTGCGCAGGCCGCCAATGCTGCTACGGCGCAGGTGACGAGTGGCGGCGCAGTTGGCTCGACTCCGGTGAAGGGCCCGTTCCAGTCGTTCCCGTATTGGGCCGTGTGTTGGCTACTGTTCTTTTTGCTGATGTTCCTGTTTGGTGCCGGTCCCTTTGCCGCGCTGATCTTCTTCACGATTCCCATCTATCACTGGGTGGCGCGTGCGCTCGATGGCGATTGGGCGCGCGGGGATATTCAGGTCGGTTCGGCACCGGTGACAGCTAGGGCTCAGAATGTTTCCGCTTCGGTTGATGCTGGCGTGGCTACCGCGACTACCGCTGACCCGATCGCCAAAGAGGGTGATGAATGATGAAGCTTTCGCATGAATCCAAGGTACGCTTGGGCGTTGGCATCGGAGCGTTTGTGCTTATTATCGGGCTTGTATTTGGTGCCTCGCGGCTATTGGCTCATTCCAATATGGTGCGAACGACCGCTATTCTATCCGGCGATTTGTCTGATTTTGACGATATGTTTGACGACGATGATCTCTTGGATAGCGGTAACTATTCCGCTCGGCCTCAGCAACTTTCGAGTGCGACCTTTGATGCTGATGAGTTTCGCTACCTCGATTTCGATATCGATGCGGCTACGGTGGACGTCAAGGTTGTTGATGGCAACAAGGTTCGCGTTATCGAGCGGGGACGCGTTGCCAATGGTATGGATGCCTCCAAGGCCGCGACGCAAAACATCGCATCCGTCGAGGACTCGACGCTCAAAGTTTCTCAGTTTGGAAGTGATGACGGTAAGGCGATTGACCGCTCGGTTACGGTTGAGCTGCCGCGCCGTGTTGCCGAACATCTGAAGGGAGTCAACGCGCACGTGGGCTCGGGTGATCTGCAGATTGCCGGTGTCATCTGTGATGGTTTCGACCTTTTCCTGGGTGCGGGAGATGTAGAGTTTACGGGCAGCGTGACTGATGCGCTCAGCGCTGAGGTCGGGTCGGGCGATGTGACGTTCGAGCTCTACCAGGCCCCCGCGAAGTCGATGGACGTGAGCGTGGACTCGGGCGACTGTCTCTTATACACATCTGACGCTGCCGAC